>NZ_JAVRHO010000019.1:0-89919 GCF_031846515.1 Autumnicola lenta | reverse complement strand
TCTGAAGTAAAATTATTCCTGATTTGCCAGCGCAAACGTGTGGCAGGCAACAATAGCAGCGGTTTCGGTTCTTAAGCGGCTGTCACCCAGGCTCACTGCCTGCCAGTTCTGCTCCAGGGCTTTCTGTATTTCTTCTGAAGAAAAATCCCCTTCAGGACCAATAAGCATAACCGACTTTGATTTCGGTTTTATGCTGTTTTTAAGCAAATATCGCTCTTTATCATCTTCGCAATGGGCAATAAACCGATCTCCTTCAGCATGAGCACTTAAAAATTCAGAAAAAGTTAGTGACTCATTCAGTTTGGGAATTCTAAAATGCAGGGATTGCTTCATCGCACTTTGTAAAACCCGCTCAAAACGATTCAGTTTAACAACTTTGCGTTCGCTGTGGTCGCAAATAATAGGGGTGATTTCGTGAACCCCAATTTCTGTCGCTTTTTCCAGGAACCATTCAAAACGATCATTCATTTTTGTGGGAGCCACGGCCATATGCAGGTGATAAGGAGCAGATTCTTCAGTTTTAACTTCAAGAACTTTGGCAAGAGCCTGATTTCCGGTTTGAATCAGTTCTACCGTAAATAAAAAACCTTTTCCGTTTGTTACTTCCAGCACATCACCTTCTTTTTTCCGCAGAACTTTCGCGATGTGTTTACTTTCATCCTTCGGAAAGATGACCTGCGTATCTTTTTCCTGTAATTCGGGATGATAAAATAATTGCATAAACTAAAATTTGTATCGCGCCTGTGCGGTGGTGGAAAAATCTGAAAAATCCTTCTTTAAAAACTTATAATGACCTGCAATAGCGATCATCGCGGCATTATCTGTAGTATATTCAAACTTCGGAACAAACGTAGTCCAGCCATACTTGTTTTCTGCTTCCTTAAGGGCATTTCGTATCCCACTATTGGCTGAAACCCCTCCGCCTATAGCGATTTGTTTTATTCCGGTTTCTTTTACGGCAAGTTTAAGCTTATCCATTAAAATGGCAATTATCGTGCTCTGGATAGAGGCGCAGATATCCTTCAGGTTTTCCTCTACAAAATTGGGATTTTCTTTCGTTTGCTTCTGAATAAAATAAAGCACCGCAGTTTTAAATCCGCTAAAGCTAAAATCAAGTCCTTTAACCTTCGGTTTTGGAAATTTAAAAGCTTTTGGATTACCTTCTTTGGCATATTTATCGATTAACGGACCGCCGGGATAAGGTAAGCCCATAATTTTTGCACTTTTATCAAAAGCTTCACCAACGGCATCATCTGTTGTTGTTCCAATAACTTCCATGTCAAAATAATCTGAAACTTTTACGATCTGCGTATGTCCACCGCTAATGGTAAGGGCAAGGAATGGAAAAGTCGGCTTTTCAAAACCATCTTCTTCAATAAAATGAGCCAGGATATGCGCCTGCATATGGTTGATTTCGATTAACGGAATTTCAAGGCCCATCGCCAGCGATTTCGCAAAAGAAGTGCCTACAAGAAGGGAACCCAATAATCCGGGACCACGTGTAAAAGCGATTGCAGATAGCGCATTTTTGTCGATATTTGCCTTTTTAAGAGCCTGATGAATAACAGGAACAATGTTTTGTTGATGGGCTCTGGATGCAAGTTCCGGCACTACACCACCGTATTGCTGGTGAACCTCCTGGGTGGCGACAATATTCGAGAGAATTCTGCCGTTACACAATACGGCTGCAGCGGTATCATCACAAGAAGATTCTATGGCGAGTATGTAAATATTTTGTTCTGTCATTGCGGGCAAATGGGCATAGAAGTTGTTAATTTTGTACAAAGTTAAAACATAAAAGCATATCAAAAAATTCTGGAAAATATTAAAAAGAATAGTAGTTGGGTTGCTTTTGTTTTTTATCCTTTTATTGATCTTATTTTCCATTCCTGCCGTACAAACTTCTGTAGCAAAAAAGATTACCAGCTCGCTAAGGAAAAACAGTGACATAAATGCATCTATTGATCGTGTAAGCCTTACTTATTTTGGGAATGTGAAAATTAATGGTGTTTATGTGGAGGATCATCATCAGGATACTTTACTTACTGCCGGGGAGGTCAGGACCTCTATTCTTAGCTTTAGAAACCTTATTAATAATACTCCTTCTTTTGGGAACACTGTTGTTCGTGATCTAAGGCTTAATATGAAACGTTACGAAGGCGAGGAGAGGGATAACCTGTCGCTGCTTCTTTCCAAACTTAAAAAGGAACCTACCGGCGAACCTTCTGCTTTTGAATTAAATGTAGATGATGTTCAAATTTTGAATAGTCATTTTAGCTATAGGGATCAAAATCTGGAAAATTCTGATATTCTTGTTTTTAATGACCTCACAATTTTTGCTGAAGATTTAAATATTGATGGTGATGTAATTGACGTGGATATTAACGGGTTAACGGCTGAAGAAGGCCGTGGTTTAAGCATCAGCAACTTAACCACCTCTTTTTTGTATAGTTCCACCGGCATGAAATTGGAGGAACTTGTTCTTGAAACAACTGAATCCAAAATTCAGGGAAACCTGGTTTTTGAATATACACCCGAGCAATTTTCCGATTTTGTGAACGAGGTGCAGGTTACGGCAGATTTTTCTGAATCTTTGATTTCTAGTGATGATCTGAAGATTTTTTACGATGGATTTGGAACAGATCAATTACTTATTTTCAATACCATCCTCAATGGCACCTTAAATGATTTTAATCTTATTGATCTTCAGCTTAAGGGGATGGATAGAAGTGCTGTAGATGGGGACTTTGTTGTGCAGGGAATTTTTCCACAGGAAACTACAGATTTTCAGATTAGCGGTGAATTTAGTCAGTTTAATTCCAACTATTACGACCTGGTAAATTTGCTTCCGGAGGCGTTATTGGGGAAATTACCGGAAACGCTACGGGATTTCGGAAATGTCCGGATGAGAGGAAACGCCTTATTAACAGGTAATTCTTTGGATGCAGATGTGATTATTAATACTCAGCTAGGCTCTGCCGATGCCGATTTTGTGCTTAGGAATTTTGATAATACCAGGACGGCAAATTATAAAGGAAACCTTATTTTCAGGGACTTCAATATAGGCCGCCTTGTCAATAACCCCACCCTTGGTAAAACAAGTTTTAATCTGGATGTTGATGGAAAAGGTTTTGATGCAGAAAGTATAAACGCACAGTTGCGTGGTGCCATTTCTAAAATAAATTATAACAATTATACCTATAAAGACATAAGAGTGATTGGGAATCTCAGGAATCCTGTCTTCAACGGTAACCTGGTTTCCAATGATCCTAATCTTAGAATGGAATTTAACGGACTCGCAGATATTTCTCAGGATATAAATGTCTACGACTTTGAGGCTGCTGTAAATTATGCCGATTTAAATGCTCTTAATTTTGTTACCCGCGACAGTGTTTCTGTTTTTAAAGGAGATGTAATTATGAACATGAAAGGTACTACTATAGATAATGCCTTCGGAAGCATTTTGCTGCTTAACACCTCTTACCAGAATCAAAACGATCTCTATTATTTTGAAGATTTTAGTATCGTCTCATCATTTGAAGGTGAAGAACGAACCATTGCCATTAATTCACCAGATGTAATTAGTGGTCAGGTAGAAGGTGTTTTTCAATTACGGGAAGTCGGGGCACTTTTTGAGAATTCCCTGGGTAGTATTTATACCAATTATCAGCCAAGGACGATTACTACTAACCAGTATATGGAATTTGACTTTGATATTTACAGTCAGATTGTAGAAATATTTTATCCCGAAATTCGTGTTGCTCCAAATACCTTTCTTCGCGGAAGGGTGGAATCTGACGAGTCGGAATTCAAACTCAACTTTAGGTCTCCTGAAATTGAAGCATTTGAAAACTTACTGGAAGATATAAATCTTCGGGTAGATAATACCAATCCCATTTACAATACTTTTTTTGAAGCAGACAGTGTCTCGACAGGTTTCTACAATTTTTCTGAATTCAGCTTTATAAATGTGACGCAGCGTGACACATTATTTATAAGATCCGAATTTCAGGGCGGTAAGAATAATTCCGATTTTTTTAATATTAATCTTTACCACACGATAAACGAGAATAACAAATCGGTTATAGGGATTCAGCGCTCCGATCTTACTTTCAAGGATAATCTGTGGTATATTAATGGAGAGGGGAACAAAAGCAATAAAATTGTTTTTGAGAACAACCTAAGAAATATTGTGATAGATTCTTTGGTGATGAGTCATGCTGATGAAGAAATAAGACTTAGTGGGGTGATGCGGGATAGTACTTACAAAGATTTCCGTATGGAATTTGACGATGTCGATATTGGTAAAATAACGCCGATCATTAATAATCTCGACCTGGCGGGAAGATTAAACGGAAGACTGGATTTACTTCAGGAAAATGGAGCTTACTACCCAAACACTTCTTTGAAAATCGACTCGCTCAATATCAACGAAAATTTACTCGGAAATCTTTTAATAGATGTAGAAGGAAATGAGAACCTTACCAGTTACACCATTAAGGCCAATTCAAAAAATAAGGATTTTGAATCTCTCAATGCTATTGGCAGCATTGACGTTAGTGGCAGTCAACCTACAATAGATCTGGAGGTTGAGCTCGAAGATTTAAACATGGCAGCTTTTAGTCCATTAGGAGGAGAAGCTATAAGCAATATTCGTGGAAAAGTTTCCGGCAATGCCAGGGTAGTGGGGAATTATAAGAATCCGGAATTTGGGGGGCAGCTACTTATGGATAATGCAGGCCTGAGTATCCCATATTTGAATGTCGATTACGATTTTGATGATCAATCTGTGGTAAACCTGACACAGCAACAATTCGATTTTGATAACATAGGTTTAACCGATACTAAATTCGATACTCGTGGTATATTGGACGGAAATATTTCTCATAAGAATTTTTCTGAATGGTTTCTGAATCTGGGAGTTACTACAAACAGACTTTTAGTATTGGACACTGACGCCGAAGAGGATGCGCTTTACTACGGAACTGCTTTTATAAGCGGCGACGCATCTATCGAAGGGCCCACAGACGAATTATCGATAAACGTTAATGCTACGACAGAACGTGGTACCGTTTTTAAAATACCTTTAAGCGACACAGAATCTGTTGGGGACAATTCCTATATCCATTTTTTAAGTCCCGAAGAAAAAGCAGCAAAACAAGCCGGAAGAGAAGTTATCTTACCTGAAGTAAAAGGAATTGAAATGGTTTTCGATCTTGACGTAACCAACGATGCTGAAGTGGAAGTGGTGGTAGATCAAACCAGCGGGAGTACCTTGCGAGGTCGGGGTGCAGGTAACTTATTACTGGAAATCAATACCAATGGAAAATTTAACATGTGGGGAGATTTTATTGCTTACGAGGGAGTCTATAACTTTAAATACGCAGGACTGGTCCAGAAAATCTTTAGAGTTCAACCTGGTGGAAATATCAACTGGAATGGAAATCCTGTACAGGCAGAGCTGGATGTGAGTGCTGTTTACGAACTGGACGCCAACCCTTCGGTTCTTCTGGAGAATCCTTCAGTTAACCGGAAAATCCCGGTAGAAGTAATTATTAATCTCCAGGGGCAGTTGGCCCAACCGGACATCACTTTTGATATAGGTTTTCCTAATGCCAGTTCAGTAGTGCGTTCAGAATTAGAGTATAGGATAGACGACCGGGCGAGTAAAGAATTGCAGGCGCTCTTTTTGGTAACTCAGGGCGCATTTTACAGTGAGTTCGGGCTTCGGCAAAATGCTATTACGGGTACACTGGCAGAACGTGCGTCGAGTATTGTAAACGATATCTTTGCCGATGAAGATGGAAAATTCCAGGTGGGAGTAAACTATCAACAGGGTGATCGTACGCCAGACCAGCAAACTGTAGATCGTTTTGGTCTTACACTTTCTACACAAATAAGTGACAGGGTATTGATAAATGGCCAGGTAGGTGTTCCTATAGGTGGAGTGACAGAATCTTACATTATTGGGGATGTGGAAATTGACTTTCTGTTAAATGAAGACGGAAGCCTTAGAGCAAAAGTTTTTAACCGGGAGAATAATATCCAGTTTATAGGTGAGGAAATAGGATTTACACAAGGCGTGGGCTTATCCTATTCAGTGGATTTTGATACATTTAAAGAGTTGATAAGAAAGATAACTGATGCTGAACTAGCCAAAGCAGAGGCGCGTAAAGAAGGGGAGGAGGAGGAGGAAACTCGGAAATCCATCGCCCCGGATTATATTAATTTTCCGGAAAACGGACAGAATTAAAAGCGCAAGTAAAATTCTCCGGAGCAAGCCCACGGAGTATTTAGTGGAAAACGTTTTTAAACTTTACAACATTTACTAACGAGACAAGTCTCGGGATATTTACCCCTATGGAATAAAAATAAAAGAGGAACGCGATACATTTCGCGTTCCTCTTTAAATTAGAAAATCTCCCCAAACTTTCTAATCTTTTTAAACTTCCCTTAGTTCTTTTTGTACTTCAAGCTTCCTGAAACTAAGGCTGAAGTTTTTAAGTAGAAAGTTTGCCCTTTTTCTGGAAACCCCCATTCTTAAAAAGTGGGTTAGTAAACATTCTTTTACGCAGGTTTTTACCTCGCCTCTTTTTATACGATGCGATGAGATACGTGTGAAGACATGGTCATATTCTGAAAAAATTTTTGTTGTTACGTCCAGGACAATACTTTCTTCGAAATATCTGGCGGAGAAATAATAGTCGAAGTGAATTTCGTTAGCACCTTTAAAGATAGGCTTGGGACTTTGAGGTAGGTAAAGAAAACCTGTGGTTGGTTTGTATAACATAAGGCTGAAGATTTTGGTTGCTGTTCAAAAGGAAATTTAAATATAGTAAAATACTTTTTTATTTCTAGTCTTTAACATTCACATTTACAATAAGTTAACACGATGTTAAAGTATCTGGTGAAAAGAGCAGTAATTGGGACAATCGTAAAAACAAATATAGATGCCACGTAAGAGGCTAATAAAACAAAGGGGACAATCTAATATGAGATGCCCCCTTGTTTGGTCTTTGTATCTCCCCAAATAAAAAGACCTTTAAAATTTCAATAAACTGTTGTATAACATCAATTGATATAACGTGTAAGATGCATTTCTACTTATTAAAGAGCCAAAAAGGGCTCGTGCCTGATAATTCTTACCTACGATAATTAACCTCTCTTACAAATTAAAACAAACCTGTGAAGTTTATATACCCCAAAAGAAAATATAAGTAACACAATAACAATAACTTAAGTAAGTATTTATTCTTACGATCAACCGCTTGTTTAAGGAAATTTCTTACATAGATTAGGTTTTTCTCTTTTTCAGAACATATCTAATTTAGGAGAGTCATTCATTGACCGACACTTTAGCACTTAAACGGAACAAATTAAGAACTCCTTTTTCCGTTGAAAATAATTTTGCAATCATTTTATTTGTAACTAGTTTTACGGGGAATATCAAGAACTTCATGTATTAAGGGTAATTATCTATGGCCAAGAAGATCAAGAAAATAGGGGTATTGACCTCAGGAGGAGATGCTCCGGGAATGAATGCCGCAATTAGGGCAGTGGTAAGAGCCTGTGCGTACTACCAAACTGAATGCGTAGGTTTTTACCGTGGATTTCAAGGGGTAATTGAAGGTGATTTTGTAGCACTTAATGCACGAAGTGTCCGTAATATCTTGCCCTACGGAGGAACGATACTTCAATCTGCCCGTTCCAGGGAATTTATGACCAAAGAAGGACGTGCTAAAGCAGCGGCCAAAATTAAAGAAGCAGAAGTAGATGCTGTAATACTAATAGGAGGGGATGGAACTTTTCGTGGAGGTTTGGCACTTAGTGAAGAGCACGGTATCCCGTGTATCGGTGTCCCCGGAACCATTGATAATGATATTTCAGGCACTAATTTTACTATAGGATACGACACTGCCTTAAATACAGTTGTAGATGCAATTGATAAAATAAGGGATACAGCAAGTTCCCACAACCGACTGTTTTTTGTGGAAGTAATGGGGCGCGATGCAGGATTCATAGCTTTAAACAGTGGTATTGGTGCCGGTGCTGAAGAAATTTTAATTCCTGAAGAAGATCTGGGGCTGGAACGTTTGCTTAATTCCCTGGAGCGTAGTAGAAGATCTGGAAAAACTTCCAGTATCGTAGTGGTTTCTGAAGGAGATAAAATCGGAAAAAATGTTTTTGAACTGGCAGAATATGTAAAGGAAAATTTGCCTTACTACGACGCAAAAGTAACTGTTTTAGGACATATTCAAAGAGGAGGGAAACCTACATGTTTCGACAGGGTTCTGGCAAGCCGTTTATGTGTAAAGGCTGTTGAACTTCTTATGGATGGTAACCGCGATGTAATGGTTGGGCTCGTAAATAACGATATTGTATATACCAGCATCTCAAAGGCTTTAAAAACCGAACACACTGTAAACAAAGATTTACTTAGAATTTCTGATATTTTATCCACCTGATCAATGAAGACAATAGCAATTATTGCCCATAACGGGAAGAAAGCCGAAATGGTACAGTTTTTAAATAACCATAGAGAAACTTTACAATCTAAAGAAATAAACCTTATTGCTACCGGTACAACGGGAGCAAAAACTGAAGTTGCGGGTTTTAAAGTTGAAAAGTTATTGTCCGGACCTCTTGGAGGGGATGCACAAATTGCCGCACGTATCGCAGAAGGTCTGATAGATATGGTGATTTTCTTTAGGGATCCTCTGGATAAGCATCCGCACGAACCAGACATATTTATGCTTATGAGGTTATGCGATGTTCATGATGTACCGTTAGCAACCAACCCTGCAACTGCACGTTTGCTTATTCAGGGGATATAGTAAGAACATAATTCTTTAAATGCTACCAGATCTGGATTAGTTCGGGCACAAAAAAATCTCCGGAAGTTGTGCCGTTAATAACCTCTGCTGAGGACCGTTCTGTGAGCCGGAATTGAAGAAAGAAAATTCTAGCAGAACTTCCGGTAAGAATCTATTTTAGTTTTTAACAGCTATTGCGCTTATTTCTACGTTTACAAACTTTGGTAGATTTGCTACTTCCACAGTTTCCCTTGCTGGTGCTGTTTCAGCATTAAAATATGTTCCATAGACTTCATTTATTTTGGCGAAGTTATTCATATCACTAATGAAAATTGACGTTTTAATGACATCATCAAAAGTGAGTCCCGCTTCAGAAAGTATCGCCTTCAAATTTTCCATTACCAGCTTTGTTTCTGCAGCCAGGTCGTCAATTTCTAAATTGCCGGTTTTAGGATTAATTGCTATCTGTCCGGAAACAAAAAGCATGTTTCCACTTAAAACTGCCTGATTGTAAGGTCCAATTGGTGCCGGGGCATTGCTGGTTTTGATGATTTTTTTCATAAATGATATGTATTTTTATTAGTTCATTTTTTCTAAAGCTTTGGTTTGCACCTCTCTTTCTAATACCTCTGGTTAAGGACTGCATATCGAAAGTTGCCATTTTAAGGCATCCATTCTAATTCACAGGTTAAACTGAATTGTGCTAAAGTTTTAGAACAAAATAGTGATTTTTAATTTTTTCATTTCTTCACAATTCATTTAAAGAAATTTCCCGCAGAGTCCGCAGATCAACGCAGAAACAAAATCTCCAGAGTCGCTTTGCATTCCCCATTCACAATTTCACTTTTTCCTAATACCCCCACATTCAGAAGTATATATCGAAAATTGCCATTTTGAGGTATCCCTTTTAATTCACACGTTATACTGAATTGTGCTAAAGCTTTAGGTCAAAATAGTGATTTTTCATTTCTTCACAACCCACCATTCACTTAAAAGAAATTTCCCGCAGAGTACGCAGATCAACGCAGAAACAAAATCTCCAGAGTCGCTTTGCATTCGCCATTCACTACTTCACTTCTTTAACTCTTTTCATCTTTTTCCTAATACCGCCACATTCAGAAGTATATATCGAAATTTGCCATTTTAAGACATGCATGCCTTTTAATTCGCTGGTTACACCAAGTTTTCCATATAAGCTTTAGTCAAAATAATAATTTCTAATTCTTTCATTTCTTCACTCTTTCACTTCTTCACTTTTTTACTCCTTCACAACCTACAAACTTCGATCCCTGTCCCTTCGTTTCTCATACTTAATATCACTTAAAATAGAAGATTTTATGCCAATAAAGAAATTCCAGGATTTTCTCTGGCTGAAAGGAACCCAGCTAAAGTTAATTCTCCAGCTCTCAAGATCCCGTGCGAAACGCAATTGCGTATAAGTAAATCCTCCTTCCTTTACATCAAAACCAGAGGAGGCTCCAATAGCCCACTTTGGTGAGAGCTCAAGATTTCCGGAAAACATAAGTGAATGCGATGTAATTTCATTTTGCCTTGCGTTGTTACTATAAGTCATGGTATAATTTACGCGTAAATCCCAGGGGATTTTGTATTTGTACCATTCACTATTGACTTCTTCTTCCTCTCCATCATCAAAAGGATCTTCTCCATCTTCATAAAAATCACCGTCCAGATCTGTTCCCTTTCCAAAAAGATCATCTGGTCGGCCTCCGTTTCTATACGTTTCATTTTCAGATTCATCTTTATTTTTGGTATCCTTAGAAAAATCCTTGCTGGAAAAGGCATACCCAAAACTTACATTGGCATTGGTAAACCTAAAAAGGCTTCCTCCATTATTAATATTAAGCCTGTCTATCCTGCGATTGTTGTTATCCAGGGCATAGATGTCCATTTGGGCAGCAAGATTTATGGTAAGTTTATTTTCGATAACAGGGATACCTCCACGCAATGATATAGGGGAAAGCTGCAAAGAATCCCCGGCTAAATTGTAAGAGGTACTCATACTAAAATTGTTTAGTAGTGTAACCTTTTTTGGTTCTGTTGCGGTGCTATCTTTATCCCGCACTTTAGCTTCTAACGTGTTGCTGAGGCTCAAGCCTAATGAACTCGAGAAATTCCTCCCCGGTGCCCCATATAACGTTCCGTCGAATCGTGAATAATCTACCAGGTTTATTTGTGATGGATCTGCCGGATTTATCTGTTCAAACTGGTCGTAGTACTGGTCAAAAGCCGGATTATTGCTATAACTTATCGAGGGCCGCATTACATGCCTTATGGCCTGTATTTTTTTATCTTTTCCAAAGCTTTTCAAACCATACAGGGTTGTTCCAAGGCTGGCATTAAAATTATAAGTCCTAAAGCTGTCAAAACCTTTTATAGTGTCCCGAACAACGCTGTTGGTTTCTTCATCATAAGAACGTTCATAAGTTTCAAAAACCCAGTTTTCTTCAAAACTAGCCCCAGTACTCACACTTAAATAATTAAAAAGTTTAAAGTTTGTAGAAACAGGAATGGAATGTTGTGCGCCATATACAGCTTCATCGAACATTTGTGGTGTGAAGAAAATAGAATCATAAGTAGCAATTCTATTCTCTGCCCTTAAATTATACTGAAAATTGATGTTTTCTATAATTCCTTTCTTTGCTCCAACTTGTGGTTCAAAAGGATAAATTCTGGACATGCTAGCAGTGAGTGTGGGAAGTGTCAAGTTGACTATTCCTGTATTTGTATTCTGTGAGTGTCTTGCTGCGAGGCTGAGATTCACCTGAGGTTCACCTTCAAAAGTTTTAGAATAGGAAACAGAGGAGTTCAAGGTATTGTTTAAGAAATTACCCGTATTTTGTTGATTTACAGACTCCCTGTAATAATCACTACTACCAAGGTTCACTGAAGCGCTAAACCTGGAAGAAGGGCTAGCCTTTGAATCCTGGCTGTGCGACCAACGAAGATTATAGTTGGAACCCTCAGCAAAATCGGGAAATCCGCGTTCACTTTCCAGAAGCCTTTCATACCGGAAGCTCACATTCCCACGGAATTTGTAACGCTGATTGTAGTTAGATTCAAGGTTTAATGCATAACTTCCGTTAGTGTAATAATCTCCTATAGCCAACAGATCGACATAGTCACTTATCGCAAAATAATACCCACCGTTTTGTAGATAATATCCACGGTTATTACTATCTCCAAAGGACGGTATAATAAATCCGG
This sequence comes from Autumnicola lenta, assembly GCF_031846515.1. NCBI lineage: Bacteria > Pseudomonadati > Bacteroidota > Flavobacteriia > Flavobacteriales > Flavobacteriaceae > Autumnicola > Autumnicola lenta. The sequence continues at coordinate 77,881 of NZ_JAVRHO010000019.1, read as the reverse complement.
AAGTTTCTTCTTCAGTCATTGGGAAATATCCAAAAGGTAGACCCAAGGGTGTAGGTACATCTGCTATATACATATTTACCAGTCCGGATACGATTTTCTTGTCAGGTACAAATTTTATACGCCGTGCGTAAAAATAGTAATCTGGATTATCCACATTTTCAGAGGTAGTAAAGCGCACATTTTGCATGAAGTAAACAGAGTCATTTTCCCGTTTGGTGACTTCTCCTCTTACATTGAAATTGGCTTCCTGGGTTCTGGAATTATAGATGAGCGCTCTTTCGGTATCAAAATTAAAACGGATAGAATCCGGCTCAACTGTTTTCTGGGCCTGTTGAAATATAGGTTTTTGGGTATATTCGCCCAATGAATCCGGAATACCAAAGGCATAAACTTCATTTTTATTATTGTCAATAATAATGAGGCCTGCATTTAACACAATATCGCCATAAGTGACCTGGGCGTCGTTATAGAGAAACATCCTGTTTTCCTTTTGACTCAGCCTTATGTAATCCTTTGCTTTATAGTCAACACGGTCTGAGAGAAGTCCGTTACCTTGTGGCTGGAGAATTGTATCTGCCAGTATGCTATCCTGCAATTTAATCGTTTCAGCCAGCGGAATACCTTCTCCTACGGAAACAAGAGTGTCCCTTTCAGCTTCAATTCTAATGCCGCTGATGGTGTCAAGTTCCTGAGCCGTTATAAATGAAGGTGCTAACAGTATAAAAATACAGCAAAAAACTATATAAGGTATATTTGTTTGCAATGCTTTAAGTACTATTTTTGTAAAGAGTGGCTTGCTTTTTGCGAATTCAAAATTACATATATTTTTCCACCTGAGTTTTGTGAACAAGTGAAAAATAGTAATAAAATATTTTTCCAAATTTTAGCGTTAGTTATTTATGAGAATGAGCCAGATTAAACTTTTCTTATCAATTTTTTGTATCACATTTTTTGTAGTCCCCTTTTTCGCCAATGAGGTGCCAGACGTAGAACGCTTTGTTGTTGTTCTTGACGCGGGACACGGCGGTAAAGATCCGGGTAATATGGGTAACGGTTATAAAGAAAAGGATATTGCTTTAAGCATCATTCTTAAAGTAGGGAAAGAACTGGAAGACCAGGGGGTAGAGGTTATTTACACTCGTAAAACAGATGTTTTTATTCCACTTAAGAGAAGAACTCAGATTGCCAACGAAGCCAAGGCAGATCTTTTTGTTTCTGTTCATTGTAATGCCCATAGCTCACAGGCAAGTGGGACTGAAACATTCGTTTTAGGTTTAAGAAGAAGTAATGATAATCTTGAAATTGCCAAACGGGAAAATTCTGTAATTTACCTTGAAGATGATTACGAGGTGACTTATAATGGGTTTGATCCCAATTCTCCGGAATCCTATATTGGGCTGGCATTAATGCAGGAAGAATACTTAAACCAAAGTATACTCCTGGCTGATTTTATTCAGAAAAAGTTCACTAATGAACTTAGTAGAAAAAACCGGGGTGTGAAGCAGGATGTTTTTCTCGTTTTGCGAGAAGCAGTAATGCCAAGCGTTCTTATAGAAACAGGATTTCTCACCAACAACCAGGAGGGAGCTTTTCTCAATAGTGGTAATGGGCAAAATAAAATGTCTGCAGCAATTTCCCAGGCAATAATTAATTACAGTAAAAATATAAATCTTTCTACTTTAGAAAGTATTAATGAGACCCAGGGAAATATCGAAGCCACACCTGTAGCCTCGTCTATTTATGATGGTATAACTTTTAAGGTGCAGGTTGCTGCGGGATCCAAGAAAGTGGAAACAAAATCTTATAATTTTAAAGGTTTACAAAATATTAATCGTGTAAAGGAGGGGAAGTTATTCAAATACTACCTGGGTGAAACTTCAGATTACCTCAAAATACAGAATCTACACCAAGAGGCGATAAACAGTGGATATTCTTCCAGTTATATTGTCGCTTTTAAAGACGGCAGGAAGATTACAGTTAATGAGGCGTTAAAATCTAAGCTTAATTAGACCTACTCTTCTATTTTATTTCTAAATTTGTCCGTATTCTAAAATTTTAACTTTTGAAGTATTCTAAAGAGGTAAAGACCGGCATACTGGCTGTTATTGCAATACTCGTTCTTATTTTCGGTTATAGTTTCCTCAAAGGAAAAAATCTTCTTGATTCAAGTAGGATTTTTTATGCTGTATATGAAGATGTAGAAGGCTTGTCCCGCTCTTCAGACGTAACAATTAACGGTCTTAAAGTAGGACAGGTAACAAAAATAGACTTTCTTAACGATACCGGTTTGCTCGTTGTTAGCTTTACGGTAGATAATGATTTTCCATTTTCAGAAAACAGTGTGGCGCAGATCTATGGAGGGAATATTATAGGAGGAAAATCTCTTGCGATTGTTCCAACTTACGAAAAAGGTGAGCAGGCGGTATCAGGTGATACTCTCCAGGGAGATAGCGAAGAAGGATTAATGGAGCTGGTAAATGACAGGCTTACACCGCTTCAGTCGAAAGTGGAAAACACTATAGTAAGTGCAGATTCTTTGCTGACAGCGTTAAATGTCATCCTTAATGATACTACAAGAAATAATATAAGGCAGACTTTTCAGGATTTGGGTGAAACAGCGCGTTCTATAAAAGGAACAGCTCAAACGCTCGAAGGCATTGTGCAAGGAAATTCAGAAAAACTAGACAGGACTTTTACCAACCTGGATGAGATGTCAGGCAACCTTAATAACTTGTCAGATACAATTTCGAATATTGACGTTCAGAGAATGGTGAATGATGTAGAAAATGCCATCTCTAATTTTGAAGAAGTATCTGCTAAATTGAACAGTGGTGAAGGAACAGCCGGGAAGTTGCTGAACGATGATGATGTCTACAACAATCTGGAGCGGGCTACCAAACAACTTGAAGAGCTTCTTCAGGATGTAAAACTTAACCCGAAACGCTATGTTAATTTCTCTATCTTTGGAAAACGAGCTAAAGGCTATACAGAACCCGAGGATTCTCTAAGATAATTTGACCTAAATGGAATTTATTCCCCAAATCCTGTTTGCTATCGCCCTTGTGGCGGGGATTGCGTTCTTCGCAAAGAATATCCACCTGATTATACGGAATATTAATTTAGGAAAGAAAGTTGACCGTAAAGATAACAGTGGCGAACGTTTTACAAAAATGGCCAGAATTGCTTTTGGTCAAAGCAAAATGGTTCGTAGGCCTGTTTCCGGTATTTTGCATGTAATTGTTTACCTGGGATTCATTATAATTAATATAGAAGTTCTGGAAATAATTATCGACGGACTCTTTGGTACGCACAGGGTTTTATTTGCCATGGGTGATGTCTACGGAATATTAATAGCTGCTTTCGAAATTCTGGCTTTACTTGTGCTATTGGGGGTAATTATTTTTTGGACAAGAAGAAATATTTCCAATATCTACAGATTTCTTGGACGGGAATTAAAAGGGTGGCCAAAGAACGATGCTAATTATATTCTCTACTTTGAGATGGTACTTATGGTTTTGTTTTTAACCATGAATGCTGCAGATTATCAGTTGCAAATAAATGAAGTAAAACCTTATTATAGCGAGGCCGGTTTAATGGGGTCTTTTCCTGTCAGCCAGTTTTTACTTCCAATATTTGAAGGAATGGGTTCTTCGACTTTAATTATTATAGAAAGAGCAGCATGGTGGCTACATATCCTCGGAATTTTATTTTTCCTTAATTACCTGTACTATTCAAAGCACCTGCATATTTTACTGGCATTTCCAAACGTTTACTTCTCAAAGTTAAAACCGAAGGCAGAATTTGACAATTTACAATCTGTTACAGATGAAGTAAAGTTAATGATGGATCCCGATGCCGATCCTTTTGCCGCACCGGCAGAAGCGGATGATACCGCAGAATCTGAAAAATTTGGAGCTTCAGATGTAATGGACTTAAATAGGGTTCAGCTTTTAAACGCATATACTTGTACCGAATGTGGGCGTTGTACCTCTGAATGTCCGGCAAATAAAACCGGCAAAAAACTTTCTCCGAGAAAAATCATGATGGACACCCGTGACAGGTTGGAAGAAGTTGGAGAGAACATCAACAAAAACGGCAGTTTTCAGGATGATGGAAAACAGTTGTTGGATGATTATATCTTACGAGAAGAACTGTGGGCGTGCACTACCTGTAATGCCTGTGTAGAGGCTTGTCCTGTAGGAATAGATCCGCTTTCTATTATAATGGATATGAGGAGATACTTAGTCATGGAACAAAGTGCAGCACCAAACGAACTGGCGGTTTCAATGACTAATATTGAAAATAATGGGGCGCCATGGCCATATAATCAAATGGACAGGTTAAATTGGGCAAAGGAGAATTCCTAGACTGGAATTGATTTTAAAATTTTTTTAAGTAGAAAAGGTATGGCAGAAGCATTAAAAGTTCCGACAATGGCCGAATACATGGCAGAAGGTAAAAAACCTGAAGTTTTGTTTTGGGTTGGATGTTCCGGAAGCTTTGATGATCGTGCAAAAAAAATAACAAAGGCTTTCGTGAAATTATTAACCAAAGCAGGTGTGGATTTTGCTGTTTTGGGCACAGAGGAAAGCTGCACCGGAGATCCGGCAAAACGTGCCGGAAATGAATTTCTTTTCCAGATGCAGGCGATGACTAACATCGAAGTTCTTAACGGATATGAAATAAAAAAAGTGGTCACTGCCTGTCCGCATTGTTTCAATACTATAAAAAATGAATATCCTGCCCTTGGAGGGAATTATGAGGTGATGCATCATACGCAGTTTCTCAAATCCCTGCTTAATGAAGGCCGACTAAAGGTTGAAGGAGGTAAGTTTAAAGGAAAAAGAATTACTTTTCACGATCCATGCTATCTTGGCCGCGGAAACGGGGAATATGAAGCTCCCCGTGATCTTCTAAGAAAGCTGGAAGTCGAACTTGTGGAAATGCGTATGTGCAAACGCAACGGACTTTGTTGTGGTGCGGGTGGAGCACAAATGTTTAAGGAGCCGGAGCCGGGAACCAAAGATGTAAACGTGGAGCGGACAGAGCAGGCTATGGAAGTAAAACCTGAAGTGATTGCAGCGGGATGCCCTTTTTGTAATACCATGATGACAGATGGTGTTAAGAGTAAAGATAAGGAGGATAGTATTGCTGTTATGGATGTTGCCGAAATGATCGCTGAGGCCCAGGATCTCTAAACAAGAAATTATTTCCTCTCGCCTTTCTTAGCTGAAGGTTTTTAGAACAACATTCTGGACAAATTTCTGAAATTCGGTTAGTACTGATTCTTTCCTTCATGTTATCTGAAATAAATCGGTTACCATTTGAACACTAGGTCGAAAATTGACATTTTGGAGGTCTCTCTTATATTGTTATATATAATTTGCCAAATCGCAATATTCAACCACCTGAATTTCCTGTTATAATCTTCAGAATTAACCTTTAGGATAAATTTTTAGAGAAAAGTATAAGGTCTAGATATAATAATTATTGTTTTCACTCTTCTAAATCTATTAAAAAAGCCTTTTCCAAAGCTGGATCTTTCTTTAAATCCTTCTACTTTAGAGAATTGCCAAATTTGCCAATTTTCGGTTATAATCTGATTGTCAACACGTGAATTTAAAAGTTAAATTCCGGTACTATATTTGAAGGCACAGCATAATAAAGTAGTTTTGTATAAATTTATCTAAGACCAAAGATGTTAGTACCTTTTAATACTTTACCCGATAGTGCCCGTGTTTGGATCTATCAATCCAATAGATCTTTTACAGAAGAAGAACTTCAGGAAATTACTCAAAAACTGAAACTTTTTGTCCAGAGATGGACAGCTCATGGAGCTGAGTTAAAAGCCGGTTTTGAAATTAAATATAAACGCTTCATTATACTCGCGCTGGACCAGGAAGTAAATGCAGCTTCAGGATGTTCTATAGACGCTTCGGTTCATTTTATTCAGCAACTGGAAAAGGAATACTGGGTTGATCTTCTGGATAAAATGAATGTTTCTTATAAACAAGGTGATTTTGTGGCTTACAAGACCCTGATTGATTTCAGGAAAATGGCGAAAGAGAAAGCTGTTTCTCCGAAGACCATTGTTTTTAATAATCTTGTAAATAACAAAGCCGAATATCTTTCAGACTGGGAAGTTCCTGCATCTGATAGTTGGCATAATCGCTTTTTAAATTAATGAAACTTAAAGTAGCCCCGAATTTTTTATTTTTAGGTTCACTTTTCTTTTTTCTCACTACCAATTTATTTTCCCAACAAAGGAATCCGCTGATAAGTGAAGACTTTCCTGCTCAAAAAGAATGGGTGGACAGTATTTATAATTCAATGTCCCTGGAGGAGAAGATTGGGCAGCTTTTTATGGTAGATGTTTTTTCCAATGCACCTGAATCTAAAACAGATGAAATAAGAAAACTTATAGAAAAACAACATATTGGTGGTGTTATTTTTTCTAAAGGAGGACCTTTAAGGCAGGCAAAACTTACTAATGAATTTCAGGAAGCATCCAAAGTACCGCTACTGGTTGGAATGGATGCCGAATGGGGGCTTGCAATGCGCCTTGATTCTACTTTTGCCCTGCCCTGGAATATGACATTGGGTGCAATCGAGGATAATTCTTTAATTGAAGAAGCAGGTGCCGCTATTTCCCGGCATTCCAAGCGGCTTGGGGTACACATAAATTTTGCACCCGTTGTAGACATTAACACTAATCCGGAAAATCCAATTATCGGCACCAGGTCCTTTGGAGAAGAAAAGGAAAACGTAACTGCGAAATCCCTTGCTTTTATAAGAGGTATGCAACGCGAAGGAGTACTTTCCAGTGCAAAGCATTTTCCCGGTCATGGAGACACCGACTCCGACTCTCATAAAACTTTACCTACTATTTCTTTTTCCAAAAGCAGGATTGAAAACGTAGAATTATATCCATACAAAAAGCTGATAGAGGAGGGGCTTTCCAGCGTGATGGTGGCCCATCTCAATGTGCCTTCTCTGGAAGAGGAAAAAGGTACTCCTTCTTCGTTAAGTAAAACTGTGGTTACCGATCTCCTAAAGAAGGGGCTCAATTTTAACGGACTAATTTTTACTGATGCGTTGAACATGAAAGGAGCTTCCAACTTCAGTAATCCAGGAGATATTGATTTGGCTGCTTTTCTTGCAGGAAACGATGTTCTGCTAATTTCTGAAGATGTCCCGAAAGGAATTCAGAAAATAGCAGAAGCTTATAATAATGGACTTATAAGCGAGCAACGTCTAAGCCATTCGGTTAAGAAAATTTTATTTGCAAAATATAAAGTAGGACTTAATGATTATGAACCGATAAATTCTGCATTTCTTATTTCTGAATTGCATAGCGTTCGTGATGATGCTCTTTTTGAAAAACTAACAGAAAGTTCTATTACTGTTTTAAAGAACAACATGGGGCTTTTACCATTTAAAAAGTTAGCAAAGAAGAAATTTGCTTACGTCAACCTGGGAGATGGTGATGGCAGTGCATTTCTTTCCCAACTTAGAAAATATACTAAAGTGGACTGGGTAAGTGCTGTCAACCTGGAGAGTTTACTTAGTCGACTTGAAGAATACGATAGGGTTATTGTAGGTTTTCATAAAGAGGATGACAATCCCTGGACTTCTTATAAATTCTCAAATCGTGAAATACGTTGGCTTTATGAAATTGCCAGAAAAAACAGTACAGTGCTGAATGTTTTTGCCAGGCCGTATGCTTTACTGGATATTCCCACTTTCACAGATATGGAAGGTGTGGTAGTTGGTTATCAGAATAATGAAATTGCACAGCAAAAGGTTGCACAGATGCTGTTTGGAGCTGTAAAGGCCAGGGGAAAGCTGCCGGTTAGTATTGGTGACGAGTTTCCTGAAGGCTCTGGTCTTAGGAGCAAGGAACTTAATCGGCTTAGTTATGGTGTCCCGGAAACAGTAGGCATCAATTCCTATAAATTAAAAAAAATTGATTCGATTATTACTGAAGCAATAGATAAGAAGATGACTCCAGGAGCTCAAATTTTGATTGCACGCAAAGGCAAAGTAATTTACAATCGTAATTTTGGTTATCAAACGTATGAAGAAGAGCTTCCGGTAACTGATACTACCGTTTACGATCTCGCTTCCTTAACAAAGATTCTGGCTACTTTACCTTTGGTGATGGAACAGGAGGAAAAGGGAATTATAAGTTTCGACACCAAGCTTGGAGAAATGTTATCCGTTTTTCAAAACTCCAATAAGGAATATATCAGGTTACAGGATATGCTAATGCATTATGCCCGTCTCAAAGTATGGATACCATTTTATATTTCCACACTGGACAAAAATACCCGGAAACCTTCAGATTTGTATTACAGCAAGGTTCCTTCCGAAACATTTAATACACATGTTGCGAGGGATATGTATATTCGAAATGATGCCCAGGATACTATTTTGGCTGTGATAAGAGATAGTGATCTCGAGAGGAAAAAGGAATACAAATACAGTGATTTACCTTTTTACATCCTTAAGTACTACCTGGAGAGTTACTACAATACGACTTTGAATAGTCTTACGCAGGAAAGATTTTACAGGCCTTTGGGAGCGAATTACACCGGTTACCTTCCTGCGACTCGCTTTGGTCTGGACCAAATAGCACCTACAGAAAATGATAAATTATGGAGGGCGCAGAAAGTCCACGGATACGTTCATGATCAGGGAGCCGCTATGCAGGGTGGTATTGGTGGCCATGCAGGTTTGTTTAGTAATGCTAATGATGTGGCCAAAATCATGCAAATGTACATGAATGGCGGAAGTTATGGTGGAGAAAAATTTTTTGAGCCTGAAACCATTTCAAAATTCAATACCTGTTATTATTGCGAAGAAAATGTAAGAAGAGGAGTGGGTTTCGACAAACCACAGCTAGGTAGTGTTGGCCCCACATGCGGTTGTGTTTCGTTAACCAGTTTTGGACATACTGGATTCACAGGAACTTTAGCATGGGCAGACCCGGAGGAAGAAATTATATATGTATTTTTGTCCAATCGTACTTATCCGGATTCCAATAACCGGAAACTGATAAGAGAGGATATCAGATCTAAAATACAGGAAGTGATATACGAAGCTATAGATTTTTAATAAGACAAAAAATTAGCGAAAACTGGCTTTTTAGAGAGGCCTTTTATTAAAGAAGAATCAATGAGAATTGCTATTGTTTGTTACCCCACATTTGGGGGGAGTGGAGTAGTCGCTACAGAACTGGGACTTGCACTTTCGCGAAGGGGACACGAGATACACTTTATCACTTACAAACAACCTGTAAGGCTGGATCAGCTTTCCAGCAATGTAAGGTTTCATGAGGTACATGTACCGGAATATCCCCTGTTTCATTATCAGCCTTATGAGCTGGCGCTAAGCAGCAAGCTTGTAAATATGGTAAAACTCCATAAAATAGAACTTTTGCATGTCCATTATGCAATTCCGCATGCTTATGCCGGATACATGGCTAAAAAAATGCTGGAGGAGGAAGGAATTTTCATTCCTATGGTCACAACGCTTCACGGCACCGATATAACTTTGGTAGGAAGGCATCCTTTTTATAAGCCTGCCGTAAAATTCAGTATAAACAATAGCGATGTTGTTACTTCAGTTTCTCAAAGCCTTAAAGAAGATACTCTTAAGTCCTTTGAAATTACCAAAGAGATACAAGTAGTTCCTAACTTTATAGATGTTACTAAATATAAGCGAAAAACGTTTACCGACTGTCAGCGCGAAATGATGGCTTTGGAAGATGAAAAGATCGTCACCCACATTAGTAACTTCAGAAAAGTGAAACGCATAGACGATGTGATTAAAATTTTCTTCGAAATTCAGAAGAAGGTGAAATCCCGGCTTATGATGGTGGGGGAAGGTCCTGAAAAAGAAACAGCAGAAGAATTGGTGAAAGAACTGGGGATACTGGATAAGGTAATGTTCCTGGGAGAGAGCCATGAGATAGATAAAATCCTTTGTTTTTCAGATTTATTTCTGCTTCCTTCAGAAAAAGAAAGTTTTGGACTGGCAGCGTTAGAAGCTATGGTAAACAGTGTTCCGGTGATTTCTACAAATACCGGAGGCTTGCCTGAAGTAAATATTCATGGGGTAACCGGATATTTAAATGATGTTGGTGATATACAGAAGATGTCAGAAGATGCAATTTCTCTTTTATCAGATGAAGAAAAACTGGATCAGTTCAAGGAAAATGCACGCCGTGAATCACAGAAGTTCGATATACAAAAAATTGTTCCGCAGTACGAAGCACTTTATCAAAGCCTTCTTGAGAAAACAAAGGTTTCTACTGAAGCAAGTTAGGAAAAACCTCTATGTTATAGAATTTCAATGGTTTTTCAACTGAAGTCAAAGCATAAAAAAAGTGGGAAATAATTATTTCCCACTTTTTTATTTTATACCCGCTGACTGATCTAGAACTGATATCTTACGCCCAGTGCAATATCTGGTGAAAATCCATCTACCACATCGTAGTCATTAAAACCTATTTCAGGACGTAAATCCAGAGATAGAAGTAGTGGTATATCAAAGTTATATTCAATACCCAGGTTTCCGGCTACTAATAGAAAAGCACCGTCGTTGTAATCTCCACCTCTTTTGTCATTAACACTACCAACACCTGCACCTGCACCTGCATACCAGTTAAAACCACCATCCAGGTTCCATAACCATTGATAGAGGCCTACCAGTTTAAAGGCATCAAAGCTATTATCATTCCTCCAGCCAAGATCAAATTCTAAGCGGTTGTTAGAACCTGTTGCTTTTTGGTAAGAAACTTCAGCTCCATAACCACTTCCTCCGCCAAGTCGAAGACCTATGGCATTGTCTGCAATTTCCTGAGCTTTCACGCCTGTAAATGCTGCACCTATTGTAAGTGCTGCCAGTAAAAAGAACTTTTTCATTTTTCTTTAAATTTTCTGATTTAAGAAGCAAATGTAATCGTTACTGTAAAACGAAAATACCTACATTCCCCAATCTATTGTTAATTTTCTTTAATACACTGTTAAGCCAATCACAGTAAAAAACGTATTTTAGCATCTTTTATTATGAAGGAAGAACTAAGAAAATTATCTGTAGATTTAGAAGGGGATTTATTTTACGATGACCTGTGGCGCTCAATCTATGCCACAGATGCATCAGTATACAGAGAACTCCCGTTGGCAGTATGTTATCCTAAGAATGAAGAAGATCTTAAGCTGCTTATAAAATTTGCAACAGAAAATCAAACATCTTTAATCCCGAGAACTGCAGGAACCTCTCTTGCCGGCCAATGTGTGGGAACGGGGATTGTTGTAGATGTTTCTAAATATTTCACAACTATTTATGAAATAAATACGCAGGACAAGACAGTACGACTTCAGCCTGGAGTAATTCGAGATGACCTAAACCGTATCCTCAAGGAACACGGACTGTTTTTTGGTCCTAATACTTCTACGTCAAACCGCTGTATGATAGGAGGAATGGTTGGAAATAATTCCAGTGGAACTACTTCAATTAAATACGGCACAACCAGGGAAAAAGTTGTTTCTCTCCAAACCCTCCTGAGTGATGGGAGCAAGGTAGAATTCCGGGCTATTTCAAAAAAAGAATTTCAGGAAAAGCTGCAGCTTGAAAACCTTGAAGGAAAAATTTACAGGGAAGTAGAAGCCAAATTGAATTCAGAAGAAAATAGAAAGGAGATAAAAGATAAGTTTCCGCCTCAGGAAATGCACCGCCGTAATACCGGGTATGCAATTGATGATCTGGTATATTCTGAAGTATTCGATAATACTTCCACAAAGAAGTTGGACTTATGTAATCTCCTGTCAGGAAGTGAAGGGACTTTAGCTTTTACCACAGAAGTTACTTTGCAACTCGACAGGTTACCTCCACCTAAGTCCTCTATGATTGCCGCTCATTATACTTCTATAGAAGCATGTTTGCAGGCTGTTGTGCCGGCTATGAAACATCCGCTTTTCACCTGTGAAATGATGGACAAAACCATCCTGGATTGTACTAAACAGAATCTGAAATACAAAGAAAACCGATTCTTTATTGAGGGTGATCCTCAGGCTATTCTTATGCTTGAACTAAGAGCAAATAGTCAGGAAGAACTTCAGCAACAAACACAGGAGCTTCTGGAATCGCTGCGGAGTTCTGATTTAGGTTATGCTTTTCCCGTTTTGATGGATGAGCAGATAGAGCTGGCGCTGGAATTGCGAAAGGCAGGATTGGGGTTACTTGGTAATATCGTGGGAGACAGTAAGGCCGTGGCCTGTATAGAAGATACTGCAGTAGCTTTACCTTATCTTGCAGATTATATTCTGGAGTTTAGCCAGGTCATGAAAAAGTACAAACAAGCCGCAGTTTATTATGCACATGCCGGAGCAGGAGAACTCCATTTAAGGCCAATTCTAAATATCAAAAAATCTGAGGACGTAAAGCTCTTTAGAAGTATTACTGAAGATGTGGCGAAATTGGTAAAAAAATACAATGGATCCATGAGTGGGGAGCATGGTGACGGTAGAGTACGTGCAGAGTTTATAGAATATATGATAGGCTCTAAAAATTACCAGATCCTGAAAGATGTAAAATCAGTTTTTGATCCTCACAACATTTTTAATCCGGGGAAAATAATCGATGCACCACCAATGGACACCTCATTTCGTTATGTGGTGGACAGAAAAGAACCTGAAGTGGAAACACTAATGGATTTTTCTGAAACCGAAGGGATTCTGAGGATGGCAGAGAAGTGTAACGGTAGTGGGGATTGTAGAAAGTCTGCGGAATCTGGTGGTACTATGTGCCCAAGTTATCGTGCTACAAAAAATGAAAAAGATACCACCCGGGCAAGAGCAAACGGGTTACGGGAATTTCTGACCAATTCGGAAAAGCAGAATAGATTTGATCATTCTGAGTTAAAAGAAGTATTTGATCTTTGTATAAGTTGTAAAGGTTGTAAAAGCGAATGTCCTTCCAGCGTAGATGTAGCTGCTTTAAAAGCAGAATTTCAATATCAATACCAAAAAGCAAACGGTTTTTCAAGACGAAACAAGTTGTTTGTAAATAATGGCAAGATGAATAAATTAGGTTCTAAACTTCCCGGTATTACAAATTTCTTCTTTAAAAATGCTTTTACTTCAGGATTAGCAAAAAAGTCTTTTGGTATTGCTAAAGAACGAAGTTTACCTAATCTTTCTAAGCAGACCGTTGCAGAATATTATAAAATAAACAAGGAACGCTTAAGAGCAGAAAATCCTTTAAAAACAGTTTATTTTTTTAATGATGAATTTACTAATTACCTGGATGCAGAAGTAGGCATAGATGCCCTGGAATTGCTGAGCAGGTTAAAGTACCAGGTGGAGATCATAGAGCACGAAGAAAGTGGTCGCAGTCATTTCTCTAAAGGTTTTCTTGATGAAGCGAAACTTCTGGCAAATAAAAATATTGACATATTTAAAAATTTAATTTCAGAAGAAACCCCTCTTATAGGTATAGAGCCCTCTGCAATTTTAAGTTTTAGGGATGAGTATCTTCGTATGGCAAATAATAAAGCTGATGCAGAAAAATTAGCACCAAATTGCCTGTTAATTGAGGAATTTTTGAAAAAAGAAATAGCTTTAGGTAATATCAGAGCATCTTCTTTTACTTCAGAAGAAAAAAAGATAAAAATACACGGGCATTGTCACCAGAAGGCTCTTTCTAATACTTCAGTCACTTTTACAGTTTTAAATCTTCCGGAAAATTATAAGGTAACTCTTATCCCATCCGGATGCTGTGGAATGGCAGGTTCTTTTGGTTATGAAGAAGAACATTATGAGGTAAGTATGAATATTGGGGAGCAAACTTTATTCCCAGCCGTAAGGAAGGCATCAGAAGATACTCTAATTGCGGCAAACGGTACAAGTTGCAGGCATCAAATAAAGGATGGGACGCAGAGAAATGCCCGGCATCCTGTAAGCATCCTGAGAGATGCTCTTAAATAGAATTGTTTACATAGTTGAAAATTTCTTTGAAATTAATACTATATTGGCTGCAAGTTTTTTTTAATTGACTTTGGGAGGGAATAAAAGCTAAAGCCAACCCACCAGTGCTCCGGATTTATTTAAAAGTTAGCTTGTATAAACAAATACTAAATGGCAAAAATTTTAATAGTGGATGACGATGCCTCTATAGGTAACATGATTAAGGATATTCTTGAATTTAAGGATCACGAGGTAACCCTTTCACAGAAGCCATTGGAGACCAGGGAAAATATTATTGATAACGATATTGATCTGGTGCTACTGGACAAGTTGATTTCTGGTGTGGATGGAACCGAAGTATGTTCAGCATTAAAAAAAGATGAGGAAGTTGCACAGGTCCCGGTTATAATGATGTCTGCATTGCATAATGCAGCAGAGACCTGTAAGGAAGCCGGTGCTGTGGACTTTATTTCCAAACCCTTTGATATGGAAATGCTTCTTTCCAGAATAGATAGTGTTTTAAAGACAAAAGCAAATACTGATAGTTAGTAACTCTCAATAGAATCTTACCTTTTTCTGCGGTCTTTCTGATTCCGGATGGAAATAGTGATAGCGGTTAAAGGGAAAATTTTATTCTCTTTTTGTTGCTTTTGAGGATATTTATAATGAAAAAGTTCCCAACGTTTGTTTTTGTATTCCAGCGCAGTTAAATTTTCGATCCAGTCGCCGGAATTTAAATAGAGACAGGTGCCTTTTTCATTGGTTTTTCTAATAATTTTGGGTTGATGAATGTGACCGCAGATCACGAATTTGTAATTATTTTCAATAGCCAGATCGGCAGCTGTTTTTTCAAAATCATGAACTGATTTTACAGCAGTTTTTACGCTGTTTTTTATCTTACCGGAAAGTGAGTACTTCTTTTTGCCCATTTTCACTAAGGTCCAGTTGAGAACGCTGTTAAATCGAATGAGCAAATCGTATCCCCAGCCTCCAAATTTTGCAAGCCATTTAGCGTGCTTTATGGAAACATCAAATACATCTCCATGGAAAAACCAGGCTTTTTTGCCATTAAGATCAAGCACCAGTTTATCTACGACACTAAATCCACCAAGTTTTGTATCACTGAACTTTCTTAACATGTCATCATGATTTCCGGTGATATAAATAACTTCAGTACCCTGACTACTTAAATCGATAATTTTCTTAATTACTTCCAGGTGAGCTTTTGGAAAATAGCTTTTTCGAAATTGCCAGATGTCAATAATATCGCCATTCAGGATTAATTTTTCAGGATGAATGCTGTCCAGATAGTCACAGAGCTCTGTAGCTTGACATCCAAAGGTGCCAAGATGCACATCAGAAATAACTACAATATCAAGCTTTCTCTTTTGTGGCAATATTTTCAGATTTAATATTTTCTAAATTTCAGGCCTTATTTTTTAAAAAGCTTTAGCAGGTAATTACGAAAATATTACCTATACTTTAAAAAGTTGCCCTCTGTATTATGTGAAGATTAATTGAAATTAGCCTTTCAAAAGTGGGGCTAAAAAATTACATTTGTTCAAAATCACAACTATGGCGGGGAATTCCTTCGGAAAACTTTTTAGACTTACCACTTTTGGAGAGTCACACGGGCAGGCAATTGGAGGAGTTATAGATGGCTGTCCGGCCGGACTAAAACTCGATTTAGAAAAAATTCAGAATGAATTGAACCGCCGTCGCCCGGGACAGTCGGCGATTGTTACCCAAAGAAAGGAACCGGATACGGTAGAATTTCTTTCGGGGATTTTTGAAGAACAGACAACAGGTACACCAATTGGTTTTGTTATTAAAAATGCTAATCAGAAATCGAAAGATTATTCGCATATAAAAGACACTTACAGACCTTCTCACGCAGATTATACCTACGATGAGAAATACGGTGTAAGGGACTACCGCGGGGGCGGAAGATCCTCTGCTCGTGAAACGGCCTGCAGGGTTGTGGCCGGTGCACTTGCAAAACAAATATTATCTGATATTAAAATTACTGCATATACCGCTTCTGTGGGAGAAATTGAACTCCATAAAAATCATAAAGAACTAGATTTTAGCGTGATTGAAACTAATCCCGTGAGATGTCCAGATACCGCAACTGCAGAGAAAATGGAATCTTATATTAAAGAAATTCGTGCAGAAGGGGATACTGTGGGAGGAACGGTGCAATGTGTAATTAAGAACGTTCCGAAAGGGCTGGGAGAACCTGTATTTGACAAATTGCATGCAGAACTGGGAAAGGCCATGCTTTCCATAAACGCTGTAAAAGGTTTTGAGTATGGCAGCGGATTTGAAGGTACAAAAATGAAAGGGAGCCAACACAACGACATTTTCAATAATGACGGCTCTACGAGAACCAATCTTAGCGGAGGTATACAGGGTGGTATTTCTAATGGAATGGACATCTACTTTAATGTAGCTTTTAAGCCTGTCGCAACTATAATGCAAAATCAGGAAACGATTAATGCACAAGGTGAATCTGTGGAAATGCAGGGAAAAGGAAGACATGATCCATGCGTGGTGCCAAGGGCTGTACCGATAGTGGAAGCAATGGCTGCATTAGTTATTGTAGATTATCTGCTTCAGAACAAGACATCAAAACTATAATTCTATTTTTGAAATAGCGCTACTATGAAGAAACTTGCACTGCATTGGCAGATATTATTGGGAATGGCTGCGGGAGTCGTCTTTGCATTAATATTAACCAATTTTAGCTGGGGAGCAGAATTTGTAAGCGACTGGATCAAACCTTTCGGAAACATTTTTATAAATGCTCTTAAGTTAATTGCAGTACCGCTTATTCTGGCATCGCTTATTAAAGGAATATCAGATCTAAAAGATATTTCCAAGCTTTCCAAGATGGGAACAAGAACTATAGTTACCTATATTATCACAACAGTCATAGCGGTTTCCATAGGTTTGGGAATGGTAAACCTCATAAAACCCGGAAGCTCCATTTCTGAAGATACACGACAGGATTTGCTTACAAGTTATGAAGGGGATGCCTCTGGAGTACAGTTAAACGCAGCAAAGCAAAAAGAAGCAGGACCTTTACAAGCCCTGGAAGACCTTGTGCCGAGCAACATTTTTGCTGCTGCCGGCGACAACGCCAATATGCTGCAGGTAATATTTTTTGCTATTTTCTTTGCAATAGGATTAATTCTAATACCTGAAAAAACAGCCAAGCCGGTTAAAGATTTTTTCGATGGATTTAATGAGGTTATTCTTAAAATGATCGATCTCATTATGCTTGCCGCTCCTTATGGGGTCTTTGCTTTACTGGCTGCTTTGGTAGTGGAGTCACCAAGTGCAGATCTTTTTGCGGCTCTGGCAATGTATGCTTTAACCGTTCTAATAGGGCTGGCATTAATGATAGGAGTCTATGTGCTTTTGGTTTGGATTTTCACAAAAAATACTCCGGCGTTTTTTATTAACGGAATTGCGCCCGCTCAGCTTTTAGCCTTTTCAACCAGTTCCAGTGCGGCTACTTTACCTGTAACCATGGAAAGGGTAGAGGAGCATATGGGTGTGCATAGAGAGGTTACAAGCTTTGTTCTTCCGATTGGTGCAACAATTAATATGGATGGTACAAGTCTCTATCAGGCCGTAGCTGCAGTTTTTATTGCACAGGCCTTTGGAATGGACCTTACTTTGGGAGCTCAATTAGGAATTATAGCCACGGCAACTTTAGCATCTATAGGCTCTGCCGCAGTGCCCGGTGCAGGCATGGTGATGCTGGTTATCGTGCTGGCTCAGGCAGGGATTCCTGAAGCAGGACTTGCATTAATTTTTGCTGTAGACCGTCCTCTGGATATGTGCAGGACGATGGTGAACGTGACCGGTGATGCTGCCGTATCTCTAATGGTAGCAAAATCTGTAGATAAAATGGGTGAGCCGAATGTGAAAGATTGGGATGACAATTACACCGAAGAAGAAAATACCTCTAGTCCAAAAATTTAGATTTTAATTCCGGAGTGGGGATCATACAGCTTTCTTTTTTACCATACCATTTATAGCGGTTTTTGGCTACAAAATCGTAAAGCAGATCGCGAAAGCTTTCAGGTAAAGCAAGGAAATTCTTTAGTAAAGAATAACCTCCGGAAAGTTCTCTGGAAATTTCCAAAGCGGCCGTAGATTTTCTGTAATAGGCGACTCCGGGTTCAATTAAAACCACAGAATCCAGCTCTTCCGGATCCAAACCTCTCTCCGCAATAAGTTTTTGTCCGAATTCACTTTGCAAAGAAGCAAATCGAAAAACATCTTTTCTATCGTGCTCGATTATAAATTTCACTGCACCATCACAAAGATTACAGACTCCGTCAAAGAGGATTATTTTCTTATTTTTTGGTAGTGCATCCATTGCCTAACATTATTAAATCCTAAAAATTTTAATGGTATTCCTTTTCTTTTTTAAAAAGTCTAATGCCTATTCTAGTTATATGTTCAATTAATCTCTCCTCTTTAATGTGATAGTAATTCACAAAATCAAATTTATAGGGTAAATAAAGATCATCCATATGAATGGAAATCTCCAGAATATCATTCAGTTTGAGATTTTTTCCTACCAGAGCAATATCAATGTCTGAAGCTGCTTTAAAATTACCTTTTGCCCTGGATCCAAACAGAATAGCTTCTTCGACGTTTTCATTGTCTTCAATTACAGAAATAATTTCCTTTAGATCATTTTTCTCTAAACCATATTTATACGCTTTATTTTTCATTCCTTAAGAATCTTTTTCTTCATTAAGCTTTTGATAAAGATCACGAAACAATCCTATGTAGGAACTTCGTATATCAATAATTATCTCTTTAGCTGTTTCTTCATTATAGGTATGACTGGTTAAATTTCTGCTTTTATGCATTTTCATCCATCCTTTTCCATCATCCAAAAATCCATCCTGGAAACCTTGTTCAATTACCGGGCGGGGGCCAATAATGTCCACGTAACCCTTGTCTTTCAGTAAATCCTGTAAAGTTTTCCAACTCAATTCATAAGTATATTCAAAAGCTTTAATGAGACCTTGTTCTTCCATCTCATTAAGCTCTTTTTCAGAAACAAATTTTTCCAGCTGTTTATATACTTTGCTGAAATTGTGAAATCTTTGCTTCCACCGGACATCCATCGTTATAATAACTAATTAATTGATATTAAAGATACAATATTTTCTATGAGGCTATTTTTTCATTGCCTGAACCAGTTCCAATTGATCTATGGAAACCGAAGTGGTAAACATCCCGTAATTCACTATCGCTTTCCCTTTCTCGATCTTATCTAGTGTACCAACAGATTTACTGTCTTCCAGCCTTACGCGATCTCCAATTCTAAGTGTCGCTTTCGGTTTATTGGCTTCTTTTTTGGCTACAGCTTTCTGTTTCTCTTTTTCTTCCTTTTTCTGCTTTCTTATCGGCTCAATTTTCTTCGCTACTTCCTGCTGAACTTTTTTCTCTTCGGCTTTTTTCGCTCTTCTTTGTTTAGCCGATTCTTTTTTACGTTTGGAATTTTCAATTTCCACCAGCTTTAGGAACTCACCAATAAGTTCTTTTTTCTTTTTATCAACAAAGTATTTTTCGCTTATATCATTAATTTTTTGACCAATGTATATAAGACGCTGATTGGTATCAAAAAGCTCCTGATAACTCTCCAATTTCTGCTGAACGCGGGTATTTGTTTCTTCCAGCTTATCCTTTTCTTTAGCAGCTTTTATTTCCTTATCCTTTAAAGAATCGGTGGTTTTCTGAAGGTTAGACCTCTCCTTTTGAAGTTTAGCTATACTCTGGTCAAACCTAATTTTTCCGCGCTCCACTTTCTTTTTAGAACGATTAATTAAACTGAAAGGGATTCCGTTTTTCTGGGCAACTTCAAAGGTGAAAGAACTTCCTGCTTCTCCCACGCGCAGTTTAAACATGGGCTCCAAACTTTGGGAATCAAACAACATATTGGCGTTGCTCATATCTGGCAATTCTCCCGCCAACTTCTTTAAGTTTGCGTAATGCGTGGTAAGAATTCCGAAGGATTCCTTTTCATAGAAAACTTCAAGGAAAGTTTCAGCCAGGGCGCCACCAAGTTCAGGATCACTTCCGGTACCAAATTCATCGATAAGAAAGAGCGTATTTTCGTCACATTTCCGAAGAAATTTTTTCATATTCTTCAGTCGGTAACTGTAGGTGCTTAAATGATTTTCAATGGACTGATTATCTCCAATATCTGTCAGAATCTTATCGAAAAATGACATTCTGCTGTACTCGTGTACCGGAACAAGAATTCCGCTCTGCAGCATTAACTGAAGCAAACCTACGGTTTTCAGCGTGATACTTTTTCCACCGGCATTGGGTCCTGAAATTACAATTATCCTGTTATCCTTGGCCATTTCAATAGTCTGCGGATAGGTTTTCTTGCCTGTTCTTTTATTGGAAAGGAGCAGCAAGGGGTGATAAGCATCTTTTAACTGAATTTCCCTGTCCTCAGAAATCTTTGGGAGAATTCCGTCCACTTTGTCAGCGTACTTTGCTTTTGCAGAAATTACATCAATTTCACTTAGCAGTTCCTGATATTCTATGAGCAACTCACGGTAAGGCCGCACAAAATTAGTAAGTTCCTTTAAAATCCGGTTGATCTCTTCCTTTTCTTCATACTGAAGATTATTGAGTTCCCGTGTAAAATGAAATGTAGATTCCGGCTGAATGTAAACGATACTTCCGGTTTTGGAATTTCCCATAATTCCGCCCTTTACCTTCCTTCGGTACATGGCTTTAACGGCTAAAACACGCACGTTTTCAACAACACTTTCCTTAATTTCATCAAGATAACCATAGCCATTATAAGTGGTAAGAGCTGAAGTAAAACTGGAATTGATCTTTCCTTTTACCGAATTCATGGAACGCCTGGTTTCCTGCAACAGGGGAGAGGCGTCGTCTTTTATCTCACCAAATTTATCGACTACTTTTCCTATTCGCTCAATCAAATCAGTCGTATATTCTACTTCTGAAGTGGTTTGATAAAGTGAAGGATAAATTTCCCTGAATTTTCTGAAATATCGCAACTGCATATTGACAGTTTCAGAAATAGAAGCAATTTTCCTGAAGCCGCTAACTTCAAGAACAGAATCTTCAATGTTTAAAAGCTTTATTTCATTTTCTATGTTATCGAACCCGTGATTGGGAATCGGACTTTCCTGAGTTTTGGATTTTACATATTCGTTCGTTTGATGCAGTCCGAAATATGTCTTTTTATAAGTGAAATAAGGTTTTATTTCCAGGGCCTTTTCTTTCCCTTTTCCTGTGATACAAAGCGTGCTAATTTGCTCACGTACAACCGGAAATTCAAGATCAAGAAGACTCTTCGATGTGATTTTAATCATAGTAATTTTTCCCTACTTTTGAGGCTCTGCAAATTTACTCAATTATAATGAAGGTAGAAATAGCCCCAGGTTGGAAAAAAAAGTTAAATGAAGAATTTGAAAAACCTTATTTTCAGAATCTTGCTGCATTTGTAAAAGATGAATATGCAAACCATAAATGTTTTCCTGCCGGCAAGAATATTTTTGCTGCTTTTGAAAATTCAAAATTTGAAGAGACCAAAGTGGTTATCCTTGGACAGGATCCTTACCACGGAGTAGGACAGGCCCACGGACTCGCTTTTTCTGTAAAAGAAGATGTACAGGTGCCACCTTCGCTAAAAAATATCTTTAGGGAGATTGAAACCGACCTGGAAAAGCCTGTACCCGATAATGGCAATTTAGAGCGGTGGGCCAGACAGGGCGTTTTGCTACTAAATGCAACTTTAACCGTAAGAGCACACGAGGCAGGATCTCATCAAAACAAAGGTTGGGAGGAGTTTACAGACAGGGTTATAGAAATTGTTTCTGCAGAGAAGGAAAACGTGGTTTTTTTGCTTTGGGGTGGTTATGCCAAGAAAAAAGCGAAAAAAATTAATGCTTCAAAGCACCTCATTCTCACCAGCGGACATCCTTCGCCATTAAGCGCTAACAGAGGTTACTGGTTTGGCAATAAACACTTCAGTAAAACCAATGATTACCTGAAAAGCAAAGGAAAGGAACCTGTAGATTGGTAATTTGTTTTATTAGAAAAAAAGTCCAGCCCGAAATTTGGCAATTATCGACTTGTTTTGAAGTACGAGGTAAGAAGTAAGGAAATTATCTCTCTCAGCTTTAAACGTATTGTGAACGGAAACGTGTCAGGTTTTTTGAAACCTGACACGTTTGAAGACAAACTATTAGAAGAAGGAATTCTGAAAAGCTTTCGCTCTTTCTCTTCTATTAAGAATTATGCTGAAAATAGCAAATTCATCTACTGAGTTTTGAAACTGAAGCTGTTTTGCTGAAACCTACAAGGTTTCATCCAATCCTGCAAGGTCTTTTTTTGACCTTGTAGATGCTTTTTCATTATATAAATCCAAAATAGCATCAGACTTCACAGCGGAAACGTGTCAGGTTTTTAAAACCTGACACGTTTGAATAATGGTGAATTATTAAAATAAAGAGGGACTTGAAAATGGCAATTATCGGACTGCTGTTGTGGCAATATTTTAAAAAAGGTATTAGTGAAGTCTGAAGGAACTATGGACGTTAGCACCAGACCTCACAGGTTTTCAAAACCTGTGAAGTCTTAGATTCAGAAAAAAACAAGAACAAAGTTTGACAGTTATCGACCTGCTGTTTTCGAGATTTCTTAAAAAATATTAAGGGCCGAAAATTGACATTTTCGGCCCTTAATATTTTAATTTGCATTCATTTTTTTCTAAAACCTGTAGCCCAGGTTTACCATAAACTGACCGATAATTTCCGGGGCTGCATTATTAAATAAATTTCGTCCAATTCCGCCACTAAGATCAAGCAGAAACCCTCCTGAAGAAATAAATTTCCCACCAAGACCGAAACCTACGGCAAAATCGGTGTAGTCCTCTCTATCCCAGCTGGATTCTCCTGTAACAGAGTCGTAATAATAAGTGGATTCGTATTCTCCATTAGAAATCATTCCAAAGCCATGAACGTAGAAACCGCGGGCATAACTGGAACTAAAAAAGTGCTTATATTTTCCGGTAACCGAAACGTCCTTGTAGTAGGCCTCATCGTAATAATCATCTTTGTTAAGATGTAGAAATAACTCGGTAGACCAGGTGGAATTTTCAGTAATTACTCTTTCATAGGATAAGTCGAAAATTCCAAAAGCCACGAGATTAAATGCATTAAAACTTAATTCATTTTTTGTAATGTCACGCGTGTCGACTGGGGTGGTTTCTTCTTCAGTTGTTTGTGCAAGTGCAGTAAAACCGAGGCATAGGAATGCCAGCAGGCAGATAATTTTTTTCATTCTACGATGTATTGATTGATGATGTTAAAACTGCTGCAAACTATGTAATATTTCTGAACTTTTGACTTTTTTGTTTATAAGATTTAACTGGATTAATTTCTCCTGAACTTCAGTTAATTCTGACTCAGATAGTTGGCTGTTGCTCCAGTTTGTAAGTTTTAACCATTTCCTGATATCTTCCAGCTTTTGATCATAGCGTTCAGCTAACATTACATCTATTCCTGGAATTTCTTTGAAACCTGCTGTTTTGTTGTTCAAAACATTCAGCATGGTTTTAATTCGCCGGGAATCGTATTTTAAAACTTCATCCCTAACTGCAATTACAAAGCAGGGCCACGGGGTAGGGCAGTCTGCAATTAATCTGAAGGTATGATTATCTACCAGCGGCTTTGTGGTAAAATGTTCCCACATAAAATATTGTGCTTTATCCTCGTTTAAAGCTTTAACAGCACCATCGATATCTTTTACGATCTCAAAATCGAGATCATCAACATTCCAATTATTATTTTGAGCATTTACATAAGCCATTAAATGAGAACCGGAACCTTCCCTACTAATCGCAGCTTTGGTATGCTGGAGGTCTGTACTGTTTTTATAAGGGGAATCGGCGGCTACATGTATCCCCCAGATGAGTGGTGAACCTATGTAAGTTTGTACTACTTTTGCATCGTTTCCATTTATGATGTCCCGTGTGATCCCTTCAGTTAAAATAACGGCTGCGTCTATTTCTCCGGAACGAAGGGCATTATTCATATCACCTGTACCGCCCGGGAAATCTTTCCAGATCACGTTTATCTCCTCTTTATTGAAGTCATTTCCTTCTATGCACAAATGCCACGGAAGGTTAAAATGCTCTGGTACACCGCCAATTCTTATGGATTTCATGAAGTATGTTTTTCTTTTAAGTACTTATACATTTCGTACTGTGAGCGTACGGCTTTTTCCCCTTCAACACGTTCTACATATCTATTTTCTTCAGAAGCGTCCTGAACTCTGGCTTTCACATTATCTTCAAGCTGTATAGCCAGCAGTTCTTTAAATTCTTGCGCAACGTCTTTATCCAGAACCGGAGAAATAACCTCGATTCTTCTATCAAGATTTCTGCTCATGAGATCTGCACTTCCATAGTAGATTTTTTCGTCCCCGTCATTTTCGAAAATATAGATCCTGCCATGTTCCAGGTATCGATCCACCACACTCGTCATATAAATATTTTCACTTATTCCTTTAATTCCAGGGATAAGGCAGGTAAATCCTCGTACTAACAACCTTATTTTGACACCAGCATTACTGGCTTTATAAAGAAGTTCCACCATCTCAGGATCTTCCAGGCTATTCATTTTAGCAGTAATTTTTGCTTTCTTTCCTTCCCTGACATTTTCTATCTCATTATAGATAAGCTTTGTAAATTCCTGTCGGGTCGAAAACGGGGATATTAAGAGGTTCTTTTCCCTCGGAACTATTAATTCTCCTTCCAGAACTTTAAAAAGCCTTAGCAGCTCCTTCGCTATCTTTTGATTGGCAGTGAAAATGGCGTGATCACAGTAAATTTCGGAAGTTTCGCTATTAAAATTCCCGGTACCTATGTAGGAATAATTTACACTCTCGCCATTTTCCATTCTTTGGATAAGCATTATTTTAGAATGAACCTTTACCTTAGGATAACTGTAAATTACATTAGCTCCTTTTTCCTCAAATTTTCTTCCCCAGATAATGTTGTTTTTCTCATCAAAACGTGCTTTTGCTTCAACGAAGACAGTAACATTTTTTCCCATTTCAAGAGCTTCAAGAAGACAGGAAGTCAGTTTAGATTCATCAGCAACGCGATACAGTGAAATTTTAATATCTGTTACGTCCTTATCCTGAACGGCCTGTTCAAGGAAATTCTCTACATAATCAAAAGACATATATGGAAAATGTAAGGCTTGATCCTTTTCTGCAATTGCAGAAAAATAATCGTCAGATTTCTCGAGTACTTTGTGAGGAATAGGAGGGAGCTTCTCAAAATGAAGTTCAGGATTATTTGTAGGATCGGGAAAGGAGAAAAAATCATTAAAATTATGATATTTCCCCCCCGGCATCATATCTATTTTCCCCAGGTTAAGAAGCTTCCGTGTTTTTTTCTGCACTTCTTTAGGCATTTTGGCATCATGAAGTAGTCGGGTAGGTTGACCGCTGGTTCGCTGCTTCAGGGAGTCATAGATTTTTTCAGCTAAAGGACCATCGTATATATCGTCAATGTAAAGTTCGGCATCCCTGGAAAGTTTGATTTCATAAATTCCGGTAATCTCCTCCTCTGGAAATATGGTGTGCAGCTCAAAACGCACAATTTCGTCCAAGAAAGTAATAGTCTTCTGATTTTTATCTTTTAGCTCTACAAATCTTCCGCAGGAATCCACGGGAATGTTTACCAGCCCAAATTTATTTTCGTTTTTAAAAGTTACGAGAAAATAAAGCGTAGCATTTTCAAGGAAAAGATCATTTTCTTTATCCAGATTTAAAAGTCTAAATTTTATATGTTTCGAAATTTTCTTCTGAAATAGATTTACGGCGAACTTCTTTTGTTCGGCATTAAAATGCGAAGATTCAATTAAATAAATATCGTGGTAGGCAAGTTCCGGAATTATTTGCTTATAATAGATATCCCCAAATTTCTCTTGCTGTCGTTTTACTTCTTCAAGAATTTCCTTAGTTAATTTCGTGGGCTTTAAGGCAAGTTTTTTTCTCAGGCTTTTTTCAACCTTCTTCATTTGCCGAAGTTGCGAAACCCTTACCCTGAAATATTCATCTAAATTTGAAGAGAAAATTGCCAGAAAACGAATACGTTCATATAAAGGATTCAATTTATCTTCGGCTTCCTGCAAAACCCTTTCGTTAAAGCTCAACCAGTTAAGGTCACGATGTCTATAGTGGCTTCTTTCAGGTTCCTGCATAAATTCGTTTTAGCTCAAAAATACAAAGAAGGCACCTCTATGGGTTTAATTTTCTGTTAATTTAGAAGTTATCCGGCAAGCCTCTCCAGGCAATAAGCTATCAGCCCATCGACTACCAATTTCGGGTCTTCACTGAATTCTCCTGTAGCGCGATTGGCAATTACTGCATTCATGGAAACTGCTCTGTGACCCAATAATTTTGATAAACCGTAAATTCCTGAAGTTTCCATTTCGAGATTTGTGATCCTTTGGCCTTTATAAGAAAATTCTGAAAGTTTTCTATTCATTTCCGGATCCTGTAGTGCGAGTCGTAAAATTCTCCCTTGCGGACCATAAAATCCCACGTTTGTAGCTGTAATTCCTTTATGAACTTCTTTAGAATTCAGTTTTTCGGCAAGATCTTCATCATTCCCCACAACGTATGGCGCAGATTTCTTCGGAAACCAATCCAGGTGCTTCACAAGCGCTTCAGCAAACTCCAGATCCTGGATATGGTTGCTGTCGTAGAAATGAAGGAGAGAATCAAATCCAACTCCGGCTTTACTCATTAAAAAAGAATCAACAGGAACATCCGGTTGAATAGAGCCAGTGGTTCCAATCCTGATAATGTCCAGTTGTCTTAGGTCTTTTTTTAGTGTTCTCTTCTCAAAATCGATATTCACCAGCGCATCCAGTTCATTAAAAACAATATCTATATTATCTGTTCCTATTCCGGTAGAAATCACGCTAAGACGCTTTCCTTTATAGGTGCCGGTTTGGGTATGGAATTCCCTTTTTCTTACCTTATATTCTATATTATCAAAATGTGCGGCTACTTTATCTACCCTGTCAGGATCCCCAACCACAATTATGGTATCTGCCAGGTGTTCGGGTAGAAGATTGAGGTGATATATACTACCGTCGATATTTAGTATTAATTCTGAAGCTGCTAAACTCATATTACAGTTTTAATAAGCGATGGGATTCTGATTCGTATAAGAAGTCGTACATTTTTGCACCGCCAAAATATTCATTGTTATTAAGATCCCTGTAAAAATTCTTGTTTCCTTCCATAACCGCTTCCCCTTTCTTGGATAGAATTACGCGCTCGTCTTCTACCAGATAAAAATCCTGAAGTTTTTTCAACAACCGCTGCATTTGATCGTCACTATATCCATAATATCCCTGATACTCAAGGGCATATCCCAGAAGTTGATTTTCTGAAGAAATCATATTTCGCTGAACGATCGCCAGAATGTTTCGTTCCAGGGAGTTTATCCCGGTTTTACTGTTAGGAAAACGCTCTATGTGAGCACGTATACAACTGGACAGGTATTCAAAATTGCTATGCTTTTTTATTTGTGCCTTTAATTGCAGAGGATTATTACTACAATAAAGCTCCCATATATAAACTGCTGTTTGTAAATCATCAGAAGTAAGAGGAATTTTACAGTTATAATGATTGTGTAACTGCTTTGCATTGAGTTGTGTAAGTGGTTTATGTCCATTTTCACCATTCAGTTTTTTGCTGCAAACCAGGTACATGGGCACTTCCCCCTTCTGGTTAAGAAAATAACTAATTGCAGCAATCATATTTATATGGCAGAAAAGATCAAATTCAAACCACAGAATAACTTCCTCATATCCCTCAAGTTCACGAAGTTTTTCCAGCTGAGAAATAAATTTTTCCTCGTAATCTCCAGGTGAAATATCATAAGTGTCTCCTACAAATTTTTTCCTGACTTCTATAAATTCGTTACTTCCCACTTCCTGAACAGTAGGACCTTCGCAAAGGAGTTCCCTCCATACAATAACTTCTCCCGGAATATCCAGTTCCATCATTTTTGCGGCAAGACCGTCTCCGTTAATTATATGTATCGTTTTACTGCCCATAGTTTAAATAAAAAAAACGTGCTGAAGATTATCCTCCAACACGCTTTACATTATATCCTTCTTTTCTCAAGATCTCCATGATTTTTTCACGGTCATCACCCTGAATGATGATTTCACCGTCTTTAGTGGAACCGCCAACACCACATTTCTTCTTCAGCTTTTTTCCTAAAGCTATCAATTCTTCTTCAGGTCCTATAAAACCTTTAATTATTGTAACAGTTTTTCCGCCGCGCCCTTTATTGCTAAAATGCGCCTCTAATTCCTGATCTCCGGGATTTAGTTCTTCCTGTTGTTCGTTATCTGTAAATTCGTTCTCATCAAAATTGTCATTGGTTGAAAAAACGAATCCTCCCAGATCTTCAAGTCCCATTTTTTTCTTTGCCATAACTTATTTTTTGAGCAATCCGATTTCTACAAGCCGCTGGTGTAAAAACTCCCCTGCGGTGATATCTTCATATTGTTTTGGGTTATTTTCATCTATACATTCTTCTAAGCAGTCCAATGGCATTTCGCTCCTTGGATGTAAAAAGAAAGGTATTGAATATCTTGGCTTGTCCCATTCCTCTTTAGGAGGGTTTACAACCCGGTGAACGGTAGAACGAAGTTTGTTATTGGTATGTCGTTCCAGCATGTCACCAACGTTTATCACAAGTTCATCTTCCTGAGGAATGGCATCTATCCATTCGCCATCTTTTCTAAGCACCTGCAATCCACCTGTAGATGCCCCCATAAGTAAAGTGATAAGATTAATATCACCATGAGCTCCGGCACGAACTGCTCCTTTCGGCTCTTCGGTAATAGGAGGGTAGTGGATTGGCCTTAATATGCTGTTTCCGTTGCTTGCCCAATGATCGAAATATGTTTCTTTAAGTCCAATATGAAGAGCAAGAGCCCTCAAAACAAATATTCCGGTTTTTTCGAGCATTCTATAAGCTTCCATGCCTACATGATTAAAATCTTTAAGCTCTTCAACCTGAACATTCTTAGGATATTCTTCGGTAAGATTGGCATCTTCTGCAGGTTCCTGGCCAAAATGCCAGAATTCCTTTAGATCACCTTCCTTTTTACCTTTTGCATGTTCTTTTCCGAAGGAAATATATCCGCGTTGTCCTGCCAAACCTTCAATTTCATATTTCTTCTTGGTTTCCAGTGGAAGATCAAAAAAGGATTTTACTTCCTTATATAGTTCTTCTACAAGCTTGTCGCTTAAAAAATGGTTCTTCAATGCAACAAAACCTATTTCCTCATAAGCCCTGCCAATTTGATCAACAAATTTTTGTTTCCTTTTAAGATCATCAGATAAAAAATCGGCCAGATCTACACTGGGAATATTGTTCATAGCCATTATTGTGTGGTTTTTTGTGTAATAATCAATCAAAGTTAAATAAATTAAGCGAGATGCCGTAGCTTTTTAATCTTCCTTAGCTCTTTTTGATTATATCAGAAAATAGCTGTTGTATTTCCGTTCCGTAGCCATACTTGCATTTTTTCTAAAACAGAAAAAATGAAATAAAAAAGAGGAGCCCGAAAAATGGCAAATATCGACAGTCATATTAGGAGGCGAAAAAATTAAAGGCAGAGATGGCCTCATTCTCCTAATTGTATAAAAGAAGTTGCTGAATTAATAGAACATTAATAATTTAACAAGTTTCACCTGATATTTTTAATATTTCTTAACAGAGTCTCTGTTAAAGTATTAATAATCTTTTGTTCACCGGAAACTCCTGACCTAATTTAGATCTATCTAATCAATTAAAACCAATTATTATGATACGTCTAATTATCATTTTTTTAATCATTGCTATAATCGCTGCAATATTTGGATTTGGTGGTATAGCAGAGGGAGCTGCTGATATTGCCCAGATTATTTTCTGGATCTTTGTAGTTCTTCTGGTAATATCTCTATTGAGCAGGTTATTTAGAAGATAGGACTAAATTTAATATTATTAAATCCAATGTAGATCAACATATGATCTACATTGGGTTTTTACTTTAAACCCAAAACAACAATGAAAAAGATACTAACTGTATTGACATTTGCTATCCTAATCGCCGCCTGCGGCCCCAGCAAAGTAGCAAGAGAAGCGCGTAAAACGTTTAAAGGAGATTGGACGCTTACAAGTGTTACTTATCCTCAAAACACAGGTACTTTTAATGTGACCCTGCTAAACGATGCCTCGGCTTCGTGCTTTGAAAATAGTACCTGGAACTTTGTGTCCAACAACAATCAGGGAACGTATACATTACAGGGTGCTAACTGTAGCACAGGACAAAGATATTTTAATTGGTCTATAGATGAAGAAAATACACCCCAGGGTGTATACGACTTTCTCCTGAAACCAACAGATGAAAATGCGAACTCCACTACAGGAGGACAGGGCTTCAGATTAAACCTTCGAAGTTTAAGCGAAAACGATATGGTTTGGGAACAAACCGTCACTCTTGAAGGTAAGCCTTTCGTAATTAGAATGAACTTTACTAAAATTTAAAAAAGAACAAATTATGAGAAGTAGAATGCTAAATAAGTTTACCGCAGTTTTTTTTGCAGCCAGCATGCTATTTGCCTGTGACGCTACAAGAAATGCGAATAATAAACAAAAAGGAGCCGTGATTGGAGCCGGTAGTGGCGCTGTAATTGGCGGAGTTATAGGTAATAATACCGGCGATGGAAATACCGCCCTGGGAGCAATTATTGGTGGGGTTGTTGGTGGTGCTGCCGGTGGTTACATTGGTAGTCGAATGGATAAACAAGCAAAAGAAATTGAACAGGAAATTCCTGGTGCCGAAGTAGAACGTGTAGGAGAAGGAATCAACGTTACTTTTGATGAAAGCAGCGGAGTTTATTTTGCTACGGATAAATCAGATATTTCCGGTGAGTCTCGTGAAACCCTTAATAAACTCGCAAATATTTTAAAAGAATATCCAGATACCAATATTCTGGTTGAAGGACATACAGATGACAGAGGGGCAGAAAGTTACAATCTTACCCTTTCTAAGAACAGGGCGCAGGCTGTAACTAATTACCTTGTCACCAATGGAGGTATTGCCCAGGGAAGGTTAACTACAAACTGGTACGGTGAATCTCAGCCGAAGTACGACAACACAACGGCAGAAGGTCGGGCTAAAAACCGTAGGGTAGAGTTAGCAATTGTGGCTAGTGACGAATTGAAGCAAGAAGCGCAAGAGGCAACTTCAGAAAATTAATAGAGAATACTTAAACAATATATAATCCCGGTTAACCGCCGGGATTTTTTTGTTCTTTTTAATTATCTTCATAACATGAGAATTGGTAAAATTGCTATAGTGGGCGGGGGCCTGGCTGGTTTAACCGCAGCAATTCACCTGGCTTCCAACAACTTAAAAGTGGTGCTTTTCGAAAAGGATACTTTTCCGCGTCATAAAGTTTGTGGAGAATATCTTTCTAAAGAAATTATTCCTTATCTGAATTCTCTTGATATTTCTCTAAAGTATTTAGCTCCTGTAGAAATTAATACTCTTAATTACAGCACAACATCAGGAAAAAAAGTTTCTTCTGAGTTGGAAATGGGCGGAATAGGAGTAAGCCGCTATGCTCTGGATAATTATCTTTATAAAATGGCTGTAAAAAGAGGTGCTGAAATTATACCGGAAACAGTCACAGACATTACATATTCCAATGATATATTTGAAATCACTACTTCTGAAGGTACAGAACTTACGGCAGATTTCGTTCTTGGCGCTTTTGGGAAAAGGTCGATAATTGACAAAAACCTTGATCGGAACTTCATTCAGAAGAAATCAGAGTGGCTTGCTGTAAAAGCACATTATCGGCATGAAGATTATCCCGACAATCTGGTTTCCCTTCATAACTTTAGAGGTGGCTACTGCGGACTGTCAAAAGTAGAGAACGGAGCTGTTAATGTTTGTTACCTGGCCACGTACAAAAGCTTTAAGGAACATAAAGCTCCCGAAGACTATAAAAACAATGTTCTTTCTGAAAATCCGCACCTTCAGTCCTTCTTCCAGGATGCTAAACCTGCCTTTGAAAAAGATTTGACCATTGCACAAGTTTCATTTGATGAAAAGTCTCTGATTGAAAATCACGTTTTAATGCTGGGAGATGCTGCAGGCTTAATTCATCCTCTATGTGGTAATGGAATGGCCATGGCTATTCACAGTGGCAAAATGGCTTCAGAAGCTATTCTTGCCTTTCATAATAAGAAACTTAGCAATAGAACTGAAGTTGAAGAAGGATATCAAATGAAATGGAATAAAGAATTTAAAACCAGGTTATTAACAGGAAGAGTTTTACAAAGTATTTTGATAAATCCAGGAATGGCCGGGGTCTCTCAAAACCTTATCAGTAAGCTGCCTTTTCTTCTGCCCCACATCATAAAAAGAACTCACGGAAAAACTGTAGCATGAGCAGCATAGATACTTCAAAAAGGACAGATCAGGAGGAGATCATGGATGATTTCGAGTTGAGTGGTGAAGAACTAAAAAAAACCTTGCATGACCTGGATAACATCAATAAATGGCTTGGGGGAAATAACATTACCATTCAGGGAGTACAAAAGCTTCTTGAAAGTGTTCCGAAGGAAATAACTATAGAAATTGTAGATGTCGGCTGCGGAAATGGTGCTATTTTAAGGGAAATAGCAAAATGGGGAAGAAAGAACAACCACAAGTTAAATCTCACAGGTATAGATGCCAATCCACATGCTATAAAAATTGCAGAAGAAATTTCTGAAGGATTTCCGGAGTTGAGATTCGAAACCCTCAACATTTTTAGTGAGGAATTTAAGAATCAGCAATATGATATAATCCTGTGTACGCTCACGCTGCATCACTTTAAAAATCCGGCAATTATAAATTTATTACAGGATTTCTACCGGCAGGCGCGTATTGGGATCGTTATTAACGACCTTCACCGGAGTAAAGCGGCTTACAGGCTTTTCCAGGCCTTTTGCGGCGTATTTATTAATAATGAAATCGCCAGGAAAGATGGATTGATTTCCATCCTGCGCGGATTCAAAAAAGAGGACATTAAAAAACTGGCTGCACAAATTCCTTCAGATAAACAGGAAGTAAGCTGGAAGTGGGCGTTCCGTTACCAGTGGATTATTGAAAAAGAACATTAGAAACATGAGTGTAAAAATTGTAAAGGTTGAAAAAGAACTTCCGGAATATTCCCGGGAAACGGCAGATGTGCTACCATTAGTGGAAACATGGTTGAGTGGACAGGATGAAAGGTTCCGAAGAAAAATTCTGAAAATATTTGAAGGGGCAGGTGTGGATAAGCGTTATTCCATTATGGCTCCCGAAGAAGTTTTTACCTCTACTTCTTTTGAAGATAAGAACAATATTTATGTGCGGGAAGTAAAGAAACTGGGAAAAAATGTTCTTAAAAAATCACTCGATAATGCGCAATGGAAGGCAGATTCGCTGGATTACATTATTACCGTTAGTTGTACGGGAATTATGATTCCTTCGCTGGATGCATATTTGATCAATGACCTAAACTTAAGACAGGATATCACGCGGCTTCCGGTAACCGAAATGGGCTGTGCTGCGGGTATTTCGGGAATGATTTATGCTCATAATTTTCTTAAAGCCAATCCCGGGAAACGGGCAGCGGTGATTGCTGTAGAAAGTCCCACGGCGACTTTTCAGCTCGAGGATTACAGTATGGCAAATATGGTAAGTGCTGCTATTTTTGGCGATGGTGCTGCATGTGTGCTTATGTCTTCTGAAGAAAATATAGAAGGACCTGAAATTCTTGCTGAAGAAATGTATCATTTTTATGATGCAACTCAAATGATGGGATTTGATCTTACCAACCAGGGATTGCAAATGATCCTGGACCAGAGGGTTCCCGAAACTATTTCAAATCATTTTTCAGATATTATTTTTCCTTTTCTGGAAAGAAATAACAGTTCCATAGAAAAAGTAGATCATCTCATTTTTCATCCGGGTGGAAGAAAAATTGTACAAACAGTCTCTGATCTTTTTGGTAACTTAGGAAAGAATATTGATGATACCCGGGAAGTCTTGCGTTTGTATGGCAATATGAGCAGCGCGACGGTACTTTATGTATTGCAGCGGTTTATGGAAAAAGATATTTCTAAGGGGGAACAGGGAATAATGCTCAGTTTTGGTCCCGGATTTTCAGCACAAAGAATCTTATTACAATGGTAGCAGAATTTAAAGATCTAAATTATTGGGCGCTAATTCTTGGCGGCAGTAGCGGCCTGGGATACGCCAGTGCCTGTAAACTTGCAAAGCACGGGATGAATATCATTATTGTTCATCGCGACCGCCGTTCTGAAATTCCGAATATTGAAGAAGCCTTTGATGAAATCCGTGAAACGGGTGTTAGGTTGGAGAGTTTTAATGTAGATGCTGTACAGAAAGAAAAAAGAGCAGGTCTGGTTTCACAAATTTCACAAATTTTAGGTGCTAAGGGAAAAGTCAGGACCATGGTACATAGTATTGCCAAAGGAAATTTAAAGCCAATGACAGGTGAAGAATCCAGGCTCGAAAATATCGATTTTCAGCTAACTATAGATGCAATGGCTTTGAGTTTGTACGACTGGACGCAGGATGTTTTTCGCGCGGGACTGTTTGCAAAAGATGCGAGGATAATTTCATTTACAAGTGAGGGAAATAAGAAGGCCTGGAAGAACTATGCTGCCATTTCTGCCGCTAAAGTTACTTTGGAATCCCTTACGCGTGGCATGGCTCTGGAATTTGCACCTCACGGGATTCGGGCCAACTGTATCCAGGCTGGTATTACCGTTACCCGTTCGTTTGAGATGATTCCGGGTAACGAAACTTTAAAGAACCATGCCTTAAAGCATAATCCCTTTAAGCGGCTCACTGTTCCCAAAGATGTGGCCAACGTGGTTTATCTTTTAAGTAAAGATGAAGCTGGCTGGATTACAGGAACTATTATTCCTGTGAACGGCGGGGAACATTTAATGTAAATCTTTAAGTTTTATCCTTTGGACGTAAAAGAAATCCTTTCCCGGCTGCCGTATTCAAATCCTTTTTTATTTGTAGATGAAGTTACCCAGGTTGACGAAAATGGGCTTTTTGGGCACTACACTTTTCCGCCGGAATCTTTTTTTTATAAAGGTCATTTTAAAAACAACCCTGTAACTCCGGGAGTAATTTTAACTGAATGTATGGCACAGATCGGGCTCGTTTGCCTCGGAATTTTTCTTCTGAATAAAGAGAATTCTAACGCAAAAAATGCGAAAATCGCCCTTAGTTCTTCCGAAATTGAATTTTATAAACCGGTATTCCCGGGAGAAACAGTGAAAGTAGTTTCAAAGAAGCAATATTTCCGGTTTAACAAGCTAAAATGTGTTGTTGAAATGTATAACACTAAAAATGAACTGGTTTGTAAAGGAACAATTGCAGGGATGATGAAATTGAGTAGTGAGTAGTGAGAATTCGGAATTCAAATTTTAAAATTCATCATTTAACATAACGATTTGAGGTTGATAGTTAGAAAAAAATGAAAAAGAGGGTAGTCATAACCGGACTTGGTGTAGCTTCTCCAAATGGAGTTGGAATAGAGGAATTTGAGTCGGCCATCAAAAATGGCAAATCCGGCGTTACATTTCATCCAAAATTAAAGGAATTAAATTTCAGTTGCCAGATAGGAGGGAAGCCGGAAGTTTCAGAAGAAAAACTGAAGGAGTATTTTACTCCGTTACAACTACGCGGACTTAACAGCAGCGGAATTATTTATGGAGTAATTTCGGGAACAGACGCGTGGAGAGACGCGGGTTTGGAAATTTCAGATGAAAAAAATCCCGACTGGGACTCCGGAATTATTTTCGGAACAGGAATTCTGGGTGTGGATAAATTCCGGGAAGCAATTCATCTTATAGATGCAGGAAAAACACGGCGACTTGGGAGCACAAGTGTGATTCAGACTATGGCCAGCGGAATTAGTGCATATTTAGGAGGCATTTTAGGCTGTGGAAATCAAGTAACCACAAATTCTTCAGCCTGTACAACAGGAACTGAAGCTTTGCTAATGGGATTTGAACGTATTCAGGCCGGAAAAGCAAAAAGGATGCTGGTGGGAAGCTGCAGTGATGATGGCCCATATGTCTGGGGTGGTTTTGACGCCATGCGGATTTTACCCGGAAAATATAATGATCGTCCAAAAGCGGCTTCGCGCCCTATGAGTGCATCTGCGGCAGGATTTGTTCCCGGCAGCGGTGCAGGAGCCCTTGTTCTGGAAGATCTTGAATCTGCCTTGGAAAGAGGTGCTAAAATTTATGCCGAAGTCCTGGGCGGGGAAGTAAACAGCGGAGGACAGCGGGCAGGTGGAAGCATGACTGCAGCGAATGATGAGGCGGTACAGCGCTGTATAAGAGGTGCCCTGAAAATGGCAAATATCGACCCACAGCAAATTGATGCTATAAACGGACACTTAACAGCTACTACCAAAGATTCTGTAGAAATTCTTAATTGGACAAAAGCTCTGCAACGTGAGAACAAAGAATTTCCTGTCATTAATTCGCTTAAAGGAATGATTGGTCACTGTTTAAGTGCTTCGGGGAGTATAGAATGTGTTGCGAGTGTGCTTCAGCTTAAAAATGATTTTATCTTCGGGAACATTAATTGCGAAGATCCCGATCCTGAAATTCTCAAAATGATTACCAGTGAGAAAATTCCGCGGAAAACCCTTCAGCAGGAAACAAAAATTCTTGCTAAAGCAAGTTTTGGATTTGGAGATGTAAATGCGGTGGTGATTTTCAGGAAATTCGCTTAATGTACGAGGTAAGAAGTACGAAGATAAAAGGGTTCTTAGGTGTGAGTTGTGAGTTTAAATCGAATTAAAGTGGAGAGTGGAAAGTGGAGAAAATTCTTATGTACGAGGGTAAAATTTTTCAAAAATTTGACGATTTGAAAATTAAATTAGATTCAGGAATTCGGAGACAAGAGCAGGAATGGAAAGAGAAAATAAAAAATAGAAATAGAAAATAACCAATTGTAATAATGACAGATAAAGAAATAATAGAAAAACTAAAAGCTATTGTTACTCCGTATGTTCAGCGGAAGGAGGGGCTGGAGGATTTTAATGAGAAAACAGATTTTATTAATGATCTCAAAATAAACTCTGCTAACCTGGTGGATGTTGTGTTGGATGTGGAAGATGAGTTTAATATAGAAATCGATAACGATTCTATGGATGGGATGCTAACGGTTGGTGATGCAAAGAGGATTATTGAGCGAAAAATGGCTGAAAAATGATAGGAAACGACATTGTGGATCTAAACCTGGCAGCTAAAGAAAGCAACTGGAAAAGACCTGGAATGCATTCTAAAATATTTACAGAAGAGGAGCGGAAGTTATTAAAGAAAGCCAAAAATCAGGAGCAAAGATTCTGGCTCTTTTGGGCAATGAAGGAAGCTGCTTATAAAGCCCATCAAAGAAGGTTTTCACTGCCACGGAAATTTAACCCGAAATCCTTCAGGTGCGAGCCAGATCCTTCAGGAGGATTGGGATCTTCAGGAATGGTAAAGATCGATAATTGGAGTTATTTTACTAGCGCTAAAATTTCAGAAAAAGCAATACATTGTGTGGCTTCCGTAGAAAATTCCGAAGTAAAAAAGATAATTTTTTCAGATACTATAAACCTGAAACAGGAATTGATTTCTGCAGTTGCTAACAGTAAAAAGTTATCTTTCAAAGACTTGGATATAAAAAAAGATTTAAATTTTATTCCGCATCTTATTTTAAAGGGAAAGAATTATAATTTGCCTTTTTCGATCTCGCATCACGGCAACTATTCTGCTTATGTCTTTGCCGTTAATTAAGTGCTAAATCCAGTTAAACCCTTCCAAATTTTCTTTGAAAAACTGTTTCTGAAGTTGTATCTTGAAGCAACTAATATAAAATTTATAGCATATGAAGACTGTTGATAAGATGGAGGTACTGCATAGCCAGTCAGCTGAATTTATTCAGCAAGGAGAAACCGGAAAATTCCTAAAGCTTATTCCGGATACATTTATTATAAAAGGAGAGGAAAAAAATCGCGTTTTTAACCAGGGATATGCTATCAGACATATTAACAGGCAGGATATGATCCTGATTGATGTGGTTGAAGAATCAACAAAGTCCGCAGTAAAAAAACTGGTTACCGACGGTTACAAAATAAAAGGAATTTTACTTACCTGTGACGGTATCGTGGATTCTGCTTATGCAGATCTTGCTACAATAAGTGAAGATGCCGGTGGAGCTCCAATTTTTGCGCATCCAAGAAATAATATTAAGGACGATTTTAAAACTAAAGATATCACCGCTAAGGGAACAGTTTTAAAAGATTTTGCACTTAAAATTGTAGATCTGCCCGGCAATGGAGGAGAATCTGTGCTCGTGTATTCTGAAATTAACGACGGAATGTTGTTTCCGGGAGAGGATGCAGTAGGATCTGATTATGATTCAGATTTAAATACCTTTAGGCGTCCGGAAAATAAGAGTAAAAACAACGACTACGGTCTTGCCGAAAGCTGGAGCGCCTTTAATGAGCCTTTTACTTACTTATTTCCGAGAAAAGGAAAACCAGGATTTAATCTGGAAGAAGGGCACCAGATAGATATTATTGGCAACTTAAGCAAAAGCTAGAAAAACAGTTTAGAGATTATAAGGGTCATTTCAAAGTATAACCTGGCTCGTTTATCAACTCGTCTCTTTCAGGACGAATTCGTGAGCGATGTGGAACAGGGATATTTTCAAATGGCCCTTTTTTATTATTTCGTTTGTTTCGCCCTATTTTTGCTTTTTTCATCCTGTTTTTCCTGCTCTTCTTTTGCATCCTCAGCTTCTTCATTGTCCACCAGAGGATGATCTGTGATTTTAAGTCCGACGATAAGAATAATGCTTGCTATAGTTCCATAAAGCATTGTAACAATTGCAATTAACCCGCCGCCAAGGACAGCAGCCATACCAAGGCTGGTGTAGTAAATGGCGACGTACCAGTTTTCCGGCACTTCATTACTTTCTATTATAGGCAGGTTTAACATCAGGAAAGTGATGGTAGCTACAATAATAAGAATAGTGTCATATTTGGCAATATGCAATACATTTCTGTAATGTTTTTTCGTAAGTCGGGAATTTGCAGACCTGCTGATACTTAATAAGGTAAGCATTAAAGCTAAAATTGTAGAGGACCCCAGAATCACGGTGTTGCACAACATATTAATTCCTGAGAGGGAGGTGGAAAGCATATCCATCGCTCTATATCCCGAAATTTCTCCTAAAATAAAGGTTCCGATACCCATAACCACTGTAGAAACTACTCCTCCTACAATAGCACGTTTAATAATAACATCCATTAATAAATCCTTAGCATTTAAATTTTTCTTCTGAAGCAAATTACTTTTTTCTTCAGCATTTAGATATAAGATATTGTTAAATGGAAGGAACTTCCGGTTCAATTTTAATATTTTAAAGGTAAAATAGCCAACTATGTCAAAATTAAATGTCACTCAAAAATTAATTAAAGAACATCTGCTGGAAGGGGAGATGACGCCAGGGAAAGAAATCGGGATCAAGATAGACCAGGCGCTGCTGCAGGATGCTACCGGTACCCTGGTACAGCTCGAGCTGGAGGCAATGGGATTGAAAAAAGCCAAGACCGAAGTCGCTGTACAATACGTAGATCACAACCTGCTGCAGACCGATTTTAAAAATGCCGATGACCATGCGTTCTTACTTTCGGCATCACGAAAATTCGGACTGTGGTATAGCCGCCCGGGAAATGGTGTGAGCCATCCCGTACATATGGAGCGTTTTGGGAAACCCGGAAAAACAATGGTAGGTTCTGACAGCCATACGCCATCTGCAGGATCTCTGGGAATGCTCGCCATAGGTACTGGAGGACTTGATGTGGCCGCTGCAATTGCAGGACAACCTTATTTTGTTAAAATGCCACAGGTGATGGGAGTGAAGCTTACCGGAAAATTACCAGACTGGGTAAGCGCAAAAGATGTAATCCTGGAGATGCTGCGCAGGTATGATGTTAAAGGAGGTGTGGGAAAAGTTATAGAATATTACGGCGAAGGACTGGATTCTTTAAGTGCCATGGACCGCCACGTCATTGCAAATATGGGTGCTGAACTTGGTGCTACTACCACAGTATTCCCGAGTGACCAGGAAACAAAACGATTTTTAAGGTCTCAGCATCGCGAAGAAGACTGGAGAGAATTGTTGCCAGATGAAGGATGTGAATACGATTTACACGATGAAATTATATTGGACGACCTAATACCTTTAATTGCGCTGCCTACAAGCCCCGGAAATGTTGTGCCGGTAAGTGAAGTGGCCGGAAAAGAAATAGGGCAGGTGGTAATAGGATCATCGGCTAACCCCGGAATCAGGGATTTTTGGATAGCAGGTGCGATTGTGAAAGATAAGAGCGTCGTAGATTATGTCTCTTTCGACATTAACCCGACTTCCCGGCAGGTGATTCAGAATTTAATAGATAATAAAGCATTTGCGAATTTAATAACGGCAGGGGCAAGGTTCCACCAGTCCGGTTGTATGGGTTGTATAGGAATGGGTCAGGCACCCGCATCAGGCACTATCAGTTTAAGAACGATGCCAAGAAATTTCCCAAGTAGATCCGGTACCGAAGACGATCAGGTGCATTTGTGTAGTCCTGAAACAGCGGCAGCTTCAGCATTAACGGGAAAAATCACAGATCCGCGGGATATGGAAAAGTTATTCGGAATGTCTTATCCTAAATTTGAACAACCGGAAAAAGAGATTATCAATACAGATATGCTTGTACCGCCGGCAGAAGAAGGGGATGAAGTTGAATTGAAGAAAGGTCCGAATATTAAGACACTTCCCGAAATAGAACCACTTGTAGATAGTGCAGATGTTCCCGTTTTACTGAAAATGGGAGACAATGTGTCTACAGATGAAATTCTACGTGCCGGAGCTGAAGTCTTACCGTTTAGAAGTAACCTTCCCGAAATTAGCAAGTTCTCTTATTCGGTTATTGACGATACTTTTTACGACAGGGCACAGGATGCAAAAGGAGATTTTGGAGGTCATATTGTGGTTGCCAAAGATAACTACGCCCAGGGATCCAGCCGGGAACACGCCGCACTGGCACCAAAATATCTTGGACAGGTAGCTGTTATCGCAAATTCTTATGCAAGAATTGCATGGCAGAACCTGGTAAACTTCGGAATATTACCGTTGGAATTTATAGATATTGCAGATTATGACAAAATTGAGCAGGGAGATTTGATCAGCTTTAAGAATCTTAGAGAAGATGTAAAAAGCCGCAATAATATTAAAGTCCGTGTGCAAAAATCCGAAAAAGGTAGCGAGCCAATTGAATTCGAGGCCAAACATACCATGAGTGATCGGCAAATAGAAATTCTTTTAAAAGGAGGAATTATAAATGAGTTTAAAGCGAAGCTCAGTAATGAAGAAGTACATGCTGTAGACAAGAATACGGTTACAGATAATGAGCGACAACAGATAAAATAGTTGCCCCCCCTTAATTAAAAAACCCTTCAGAAATAAAACTGAAGGGTTTTTTTATATGCTAAAAATGGTCGGTTTTATCGGGTACTCATTTTCGATTTTAGCTTTTGCAATTGCTTTTCAACATCACGTACAGATTCTGCAGCGGCAGCTTCATATGAATCTTCATTAGATTGTGCGAAAAGCTGTGGCCCCGGTACACTCAATTTAATATTACAGATATAGCCTTTGGGGTCCTGGTTTTCCTCCCTCTTAAAATGTACTTCTGCACGTACAATAAAATCGTACTTAACTTCCAGTTTATCCAGTTTATTTTGGGTGTACTCTTCCAGAGCTTCACTCTTTTGAATACCTACATATTCGAAATTAGTTTCCATAAATTAAAAATTTTTATTTCCATACAAGGAAATTAAATTCAGGTAGGTCACCAAGGTAATTATAGGTTTCTTTTGAAAGATTTATGATTGCTTTAGAGGAAATTTTTCCATATTTCTGCGGAAGAAGATTTTAAAAAGACGCAGAAGCGCTTAGCTGAAAGAGCCAGGAACAAAGACAAACATTGAAAATTTAAGAACAGTATTTTTAAACTGTCGCTTTCGCGGAAAAAGATTAACTGAAGACCGTCTTAGAGCACGATAATTGCCATTTTCAGGATACAGTTTGAAAATAACTTTAAGCTGGAGAAAAGTTGGTTTTATTTCTTCGAAGAAAATTCAGCTAATGCTGAAATATGTAACCAGGAGCAGCAAATGATCCTATTTAACCTAATTTTTTTAGTTGAAACTGATGTTTTCCCTTAATTTTAATAGTAAATGAAGATTTTGTATTGAATTTTTATGCTCTCAAACCAATAGTGATAAAATAAACGCTCAATTAATGAACCAGAGATTAAAAATGTCAATTTTCGACCTCTATGCAGAAAGAAAACCGGAAGGATTCTAATTTCTTTTTTAGAAAGAAATTCGTAGCTTCCTCATAACATAGAAAATATTACATATGAAGAAAATAGCCTTATTTCGATATCTGCTGCTTGTCATGTGCGTTACTTTGATATCCTGCGGAGGAAGCAGGAGTCGGACATCAGACTCCGATTTGAAAGCTTATGAGAAGCTGCAGGAACTGGTAAACAGTCGCGGGTTCGAAATTGAAAACCAGTGGGCGATCCCGTTACGCGGAGGCCGGATTAATTTAATTGGTAATCCAAATTTTATACGTTTTAAAGGAGACAGTGCAGATGTTTTCCTTCCGTATTTTGGCGTACGGCAGTCCGGTGGCGGATATGGCGAAGGCGGTGGTATAGAATACAAAGGACCTACAGAAGATCTGGAGATAATAGAAAATCGGGAAAACAAAAACATCAGGATAAAATTTGATGGGAAGATGGGCACCGAAAGTTTGAGTTTCTACATAAACC
The DNA here is from genome assembly GCF_031846515.1 of Autumnicola lenta. NCBI lineage: Bacteria > Pseudomonadati > Bacteroidota > Flavobacteriia > Flavobacteriales > Flavobacteriaceae > Autumnicola > Autumnicola lenta. The sequence goes on along the minus strand of NZ_JAVRHO010000019.1, from coordinate 34,823 downwards.
TCCATCCAAACGGAAACGCTGAAACCTCAGTGAACAGTAACCAGCGGGATGCGATAAGTTACCGTGGTGACCTGGAGCCATTGAAAGAAGAAAACGAATAAATTGGAAAACTGCAAATTCTAGTGTTGGCTAAAAATATTTAACTAAGATTTCTATATTCATTTGGAGTATATCCGGTATTCTTTTTAAACATTCTATTGAAATGCTGCGGATATTTAAATCCTAATTCATAGGCGATCTGGCTAACAGAGCTATCGGTATCAAAAATCCGGTCTTTAGCAACATTTATCAATTTCAGGTGGATATGATCCAGAGCCGACTTACCGGTTTCTTTTTTTATCAGATCCCCAAAATAATTTGCTGAAAGATTCAATTGTTCAGCAAAATAACCAACGGAAGGCAGGCCGTATTTTTGAGGATTTTCAGACTGAAAATATTCATTCAGCAATCCTTCAAATTTTGATACTATTCCCTGGTTTAAATCTTCGCGGGTTATGAATTGCCGGTCATAAAATCGCTCACAATAATTCAAAAGTAATTCAATATTACTGGTGATGATGGTTTTACTGTGTTTATCGATATTCTGATCGAGTTCGTAATCTATTTTTAAGAATAATTCAGTGATGATCTGCTGCTCTTTATCTGATAAATGGAGGGCTTCATTTAGATCATATGAAGAATGAATAGGTATGGATTTTATTTGCAAGGAAAGTGTCTTTAACAAAATCAAGATGGAAAAGAAGTGCAAAGCCTTTTGGGTTATAATCCTTTTCACTTTTAATACCAACAACCTGACCTGGTCCCATGAAGACCATAGTCCCTTCTTCATAATCATAAGTATTCCTGCCGTATTTCAATTCCCCACAGTTCACTCCTTTTAAAAAGATCGCATAAAACTCAAAGCTGAACTTTCCGCTAGACAACGGTTTTGCCGTACCGCTGTCAAAAGATGTAATTAATGGATGTCTTGTCTTGATCTCTTTAAGTGTGTTGTATTGGGTAATGCTTTCCACTTTCAATATCTCTTCCATAAGGCTTTTTGTTTACTCGATAATCGAGATTTTAATGCTCCGAGGCTTGCCTCGAAATCGAAAATCATTTCTTCTTAATGCTTCGTGGGCTTGCCCCGAAGCAATTTACTTCAAAACAAATATACCAATCAGAGTTTTAAGAAATTGAACTATTAGTAATAATGGTAAGAATATCAGTAATCTGTATACCACATAGAATTCAAGGTTAACTGATATTTGTATAAGCTAATTCTGAACGGAGAATACTTTACCAAATTGAAGAAAACTGAAATTGATAAGATGAAACAACTTTATCGAAAATTACAAATAGTTTTACTCATACTGGGAATTCCTGTATTTCTTGGTGCTTGTTCGGGTTCTAAATCCTTTTCCTCCAACCAAATTGTCCTGAAGGAGCAAGGCAGTTTTGCTGTGGGAGGCACAGTAAAAGAAAGTCCGGGAACTTTTGATCCTATACAAGATGGAGCTTTTAATCCCGGCAATCAAAGCACCGAAGGCCAAAGCCTGCATGGAGACCACGCATTTGTATTTTACCAGAAGCCTGTAAACGCAAGAAAGCTTCCTTTGGTGTTCTGGCATGGTTACGGCCAGTCTATGAAGACCTGGCAAACCACTCCCGATGGCCGGGAAGGATTCCAAAGCATCTTTTTACGGAAAGATTTTTCAATTTATCTCATAGATCAGCCAAGGCGTGGAAATTCCGGAAGGAGTACAGAACCCATTACAATTAATGCTGCTACCGACGATCAGCTTTGGTTTGGAATTTTCAGGCTGGGGCTGAGTAATAATTTTTATCCCGGCGTTCAATTCTCCAAAGATCCTGAAGCATTAAATCAGTTCTTCCGTCAAATAACGCCAGATACAGGTCCTTTAAATATTAATATAAACATTGCCGCCGTTTCAGAATTATTTAATAAAATAGGGCCAGGTATCCTGGTTACGCATTCCCACAGTGGCGGGCAAGGATGGCTCACGGCTCTTGAAAATGATAACATTAAGGCAATCGCTTCCTATGAACCTGGTAGTAATTTCGTCTTTCCTAAAGCTGAATTGCCTGAACCAAAGCCTTATCTTGGTGGAGAGCTTAGCGCCAGGGAAGTCCCTATGGCTGAATTTAAAAAGCTCACTAAAATTCCTATTATTATTTACTATGGGGATTATATTCCGGAGGAGCCTGTTCAGAATCCGGAAAAGGAGCAATGGCGGGTAGCTCTTGCGATGGCCGGGAAATGGCGTGATGCGGTAAATAAATATGGGGGAGATGTGAGCTTAGTCCCCCTTCCTGAAATAGGGTTGGAAGGCAATACGCATTTCCCGATGTCAGACCTTAACAATAAAGAGGTGGCGGAACATTTGTTTGAATGGCTGAAACAAAAAGGTCTGGATTAAAACAAGAAACTAATTTTTATAACTCAAAACATGAATATCATAAAAAACTGGCATCTGATTCTGGTTATAGGAATACTAATTCCAAACTTCCTGTTGGCCCAGGAGAGTATTTTTCCGAAAGGTAAAAAAGCACCAAATGTGCATCACACGGGCGATGTTTGGTTGAGCCACGTGTTTGAAGCAGATGAAACTTTCGATTTTAATATTGCCCAGGCCGTATCTGCTGAAGGTTCTAAACTAAACTGGCACCTGCATCCAAAAGGACAGTTATTATTAATAACCCACGGGGTAGGTTATTACCAGGAAAAGGGAAAAGAAGTGCAGGTGCTTCGTGCCGGAGATGTTGTGAAATGTCTTCCGGATGTTGAACACTGGCATGGTGCAACCCCCAATAACCCGGTTACCTATATTGCAATTAGCGGAAATGCGCCTACAAAATGGACCGATACCCTAACTGCGGAAACTTATAATGCCATTAAGGCTTCGGCTTTATCCAGTAAAAATTCAAAAGAGGAAATTATAGATCTTTCAAAAAAGAAATGGCAATGGATGGCCAATAAGGAGGCCGATAAACTTGCGGACTTATTTCATGAAGAGGCAGAATTTGTTCATATGGGCGGAAGCTGGGGAAAGGACCGTGAAGTTGAAGTGATAAGAAGCGGCGGTATCCATTATAAAAAAGCAGATATCCATCGTGTTTCAGCCGATATTGTTGGAAATACCGCTATTGTTTTAAATGAAATTACACTACTTGCGGTGGTTGGTGGTAATGAAGTTACAAACCCGTTTATCGTGACCGAGGTCTATGTGAAGGAATCAGGCGAATGGAAACTCGCCAATCTTTCTTTTGTAAAACAGCTGTCTGCTCCTTCCGAAGAATAAAAAATAAATGCGATGAAAGTGATTTTATTGTTGCTGAGCCTTTTATTTTCGGTTGGCGGTAATACCCAAATTGAGAAAGAAATGCCTGTTTCAGAAATTTCAGGAAATGAAAAAGTCCTCATTGTTTACCTAACGCGGACTAAAAATACGCAAGCAGTTGCAGAAATTATTCAGGATAAGCTTGGTGGAAAATTAGTAGCCCTGGAAAAGCAGGATCCCTATCCTCAAAATTATCAAGAAATCGTAGCCCAGGTTGACAGTGAGAATGAACAAGACTATTTACCTGTATTAAAGACGAAAATTGAAGATCTGGGAGATTATGATATTGTGTTTGTAGGTTTCCCAACCTGGGATATCCAAATGCCCCCGCCAATGAAGAGTTTTTTAACCGAAAATGATCTAAGCGGTAAAACGCTAATTCCATTCAATACCAATGCAGGTTATGGAGTAGGCCGGGGATTTGATCAGTTAAGAGAAATATGTCCTAACAGTAAGATTCTTGAAGGTTTTTCGGTAGAAGGAGGTTATGAAAAGAAAGGGGTTTTACTGGCGATAAAAGGAGAACGTAAAGAAAGGGTTGAAGATCAGGTTGTAACATGGTTAACCAAGATCGGATTATTGGAAAAATCTTAGAATTAAAGAATTATGAAATTGCGAAACATCGGTTTAATTATCACTTTACTTATCATGGCCAATCTTTATGTTTCCGCACAAACGGCATCTCAGGGATTAAGTGCTGAAGAATATAGTATTGCCAGGATTTCAGCGGCTACCGCGAAAGGTGATCTTAAAACCTTACAGGAGGCTTTAAATGAAGGCCTGGATAGCGGGCTTAGTGTTAATAAGGTAAAGGAGGAGCTTGTTCATCTTTATGCGTATTGTGGTTTTCCGCGAAGTCTTATGGCCATTAATACACTAACTGAAGTTTTGGAGAACAGGGAAGAAAGGGGAATTGAAGACAAAACAGGGGAAGAGCCGACAGATCTCAAAGATGGTGATAAATATAAAATTGGAAAAGAAGTCCTGGCCGATTTAACCGGGGTTGAAGACAGGCCAAAAGCGGGCTATGCTAAAACGGTACCCATTATTGAAGTATTTCTGAAAGAGCATTTGTTTGCCGATATTTTTAAAAGAGGCGTATTATCTTTTAAAGAACGGGAAATTGCCACGGTTACAGCTTTACTAACTATGGGAGATCTGGCCCCAATGGTTAAAGGGCATATGAAGATAAGTATGAGACTGGGCGTTACCGAACCTCAGATTTTACAAATCCTGAAAATTATAGAAACAGATATTGATAAGAGAACTGCTCTTAAAGGCAGGAAACTTTTTGCTGAAATCACTTCAGATGATCCTATTGATCCAGACCAGTATTCTGAATATATGGATATAGAAAAAATATATCCCCGGGGAGAAAAGATCATAAATCCCGTTTTTACCGGTACGGCCTGGTTAGAAATGCTGGTCACCGCAGATGAAGTTAATAGGAATTCTGTGGGAGTGGTCACTTTTGAGCCCAAAGCCAGAACTTATTGGCATCAGCATCCTAATGGCCAGATCATTTTAGCACTTTCAGGTGAAGGATATTACCAGGAAAAAGGTAGCCCAAAGAAAATCCTGAAAAAAGGAGATATTATAAAATGCCCTGCAAATACTCCGCACTGGCACGGTGCGGGGCCTGAGGAAGAATTTGTCCAAATTGCCATTACCAGCAGGATTAATGGACCAACTGAGTGGTTTGAAACGGTATCGGATAAAAAATATAGAAATTAATGGTCTATCTAAGAAAGAATCTGTGAGAGAGGACGGAGAGACATCGGAATTATTGTATTTTACATAATATAAATTATAGTTCAGTTATATCATTAGGAGAATTTAAACTGTATATTTTACAACGGTATTTTATAAATAACTTGGCTAATTCTAAACAACCCATTCCTTTGCAGCTGTTTTTTCTTCAGAAGTAAAAGCTTTTAACTTTATTCCCGGAATCATTTTATAAGAAGCTTCGGCCATGTTTCGCATCCAGGACTCGTTTGTTACCAGGGCGATCTTATCAACTTTATCAGCAAGTTCTTTTAAATTGTTGATCGCAAATTTTGCATCTTCCCAAACAGCTGATCCCTCAACCTCTCCAATACCGGAAATTTCCATATAAATATTCATCTCGTTCCGGGACTTAAACTCCGGAAGAAATTGCACCATCGATTCCTTGAAAGCTTTTTCGTCAAAATCTCCTTCCCATCTAAATCCAACGGCATGTTCACTTCCTAAATCTATTTTTTGTGTAGATATCTTTTTTTTTCTGATTCAACTTTAAGTTAACCAGTAAATAAGACTATAGCAAAAACTTAGCTTTTCTTTAGTACAGATCAAAATTGAAAGGGCTCTATTTTACATAATATTATGTGTCTGCAGTTCGGGTTTTTAGAAAAATTGCATCTATCAATTACAAACGGTTCCCAAATCCGCTCCTATATATTTTTTTACTTTTTCCTTCTTTTACTCTTTACCTTTAAAAACAATCCACAATAAACTTTAAACCTTAAACTTTATTTCCAACTTTCGAACTATTGAAATTAACACCTCCACTGCCCTATCTATAGTTTCTATCTTTGTTCGGAAAGAAAGTACAGCGAGCCGTATTACGAATTTCCCGTCTATTAATGTGGAACTCAGGAAAACCGTACCATCCTCATGTATTTCCTTGAGCACTTTTTTATTGAATTCATCCTCATTTTCATCCCGGGGCCACCAGAAATAGGTTACCGAAAGGTCAGGTTCCGGGCCTACCCTAAATCCTGAATCCAGCATTTTTCCCCTGAAGTAGCGGGTAAGCAGTAATTTTTCTTCCAGGCAGGCTGTAAAAGGTGCTATTCCGTGCAATTGCAGTGGCAACCATAATCGTAACGCACGAAAATGTTTGGTAAGTTCCGGAGAAACATCTGCGGGATCTACCCGGCTCACTTCAGCATGAGCGTCCTGCATATAATTGGCGCTGTGGTGATGGGAATGGAAAACGGCCTCTTTATCTTTCACCAACACCGCTCCCAGGCCGAAGGGCAAAAAGAGGCCTTTATGAGGATCCACAGCCAGTGAATCTGCCATTTCTATTCCTTCGAAAAGCTTTTTCCGTTGTTCTGTGAGGATAAAAAATCCGCCGTAAGCAGCATCAATATGATACCACAGTTTATTCTGGTTAGCGATTTCGCCCAGTTCCTTTAACGGATCTACGGCACCGGTATCTGTAGTTCCTCCTGAAGCAATCAGCAGAAATGGTTCCAGTCCGTTTTCTTTATCCTTCTGAAGTTTTTCTGAAAAATCCTCCGGAATTATTTTCGAATTCGAATCCAGCTGAAGGTGACGGATGATAATATCTTCAAGACCAATAATCCTCAGGGCTTTTAAGCAGCTATGGTGCAGCTGCGGACTAAGATACACCACACTTTTTTCGATTTTCGCACCTTTAATTTTGTGCTTGTCCCGCGCTGCCGTTAATCCAATCATATTAGCGATAGAACCACCGGAAGTCAGGTTTCCAACAGCAGATTCAGGAAATCCAAAGAGGGATTTCATCCAGTCCAGCAATTCGTGCTCCATAGCCACAGCTCCGGGCGATGCAAATGAGAGTCCGGCGTATTCGTTTGTAATATCCACAAGATAATCTGCCAGTGCCGAAGTGTAAATTCCGCCACCGGGAATATATCCCAGATGACCTCCGGAAGCGGGATGGATTCCTTTATCTGCAACTTCAGAATCATAAATTTCGAGTATTTTCTTGAGCGGTTTTACTTCAGCAGTAATAGAAAAAGCTTCTTTTTTAGCCTTTTCCGAAGAATAAGCTTTTGTAGAGAGCAAATTGTTCAGAAAAGTATTCGCATATTGCTGTACTTCTTTAAATATCCCGTCACGTTGAGCTTCAGAAGGTTCCAACGTGCTGGAAATCTTGCTTAGTGCCAGAATTTGCTTTTTTAAATCGTCCATCAGGAGTTCTTTTCAGTACAAAAATAGCGAAAATAAGAGCAGTGTCTAAAATGCCAATTATCGTACTACTATTGCGCCAATGATTAGGAATTTCTTCGGAAGCAGCTATCTTCTAAAGCTCGAAAACTGGCATTTTTAGAGCATTATCAAAGGACTTATTTGTACTATGGTAGTTTTCCTGCAATATCAAAACTTTAATCAGAAAGGTTGAGTCTTGCCCGTTTTTTACCGGGTTCGTTTGATTTTATATCAAGGATCACAGAAAAAATAGTTCCTTCTTCTTCATTACTTATCAATTCTACGTGACCACCATGAGCTTCGGCCCCCATTTTTACAAAAGTTAGTCCCATGCCCCAACTTTGCAATTGTCCAGAAGCTTCCTTATCTGTCCGGCTTAAAAAATCGAAAATAATTTTCTTGTTTCCTGAGGCAATTGGATCTCCAAAATTGTGGACACTAAGCTTTAATTTCTCCTCATGTTTCTTGAGTATAATTCTTATAGGTTTGTCCTGTGCCCCGTATTTTATGGCGTTGGTAATCAGGTTTTCCAGGATTCTTCTAACTGCAGTTCCGTCGTAGACGCCGGTAATTTCATCCTCATCACATTCAAGAACAATCTCGTTAGCATAAATACGAGCTGCCTCGCCGTACACGCTTTTCAACTCCTCAACAATATTACCTTTCTGAAAATTAAGTGTCACCCCCTCCCCGGCTTTTACACTAATGGCATCCAGCAAACCCTCCATTAAATCGATAGACCTTTTAAGACTTTCCCTGGTCGTTTTTTTAAGTTTATTGAATTTTTCTTCCCCATCGGCATAATTCATAATATCAATTGCAAAATAAGCTGCAGAGATAGGATTTCTAATGTCGTGGGCAAGGGTTCCTACCAGTTTTTCACGCATTTCCTGGATAGAATCTGTAAAGGAGCTTGCAGAATGGCTCATGGAGGTTTCCAGGATATAAGTGAGCAAGACGCTGATATCTTCGCTATGTAAGTCTTTGGATATTAAGAGCTCTGTTAGGGCCTGGTTAAGAACAATGTACTCCCTTATAATTTGCTTGACCGTATAATGGGAAGACGTAGCGCGGTGCCTCCCATGGTCTATGCTTTTTTTTTACAATTTCAGAACAATTCTCCTCCTTTAGAAAATTTTTCTTGCCCTCGTTCCTTTTCAGTACCGTGGAAATGTCTTCCAGTAGATTGGGCAGAAGGTTACGCAAAACCATGGAATTTGTAGTTTCGGAAGCCGATATCTCTTTATTGACTTTTTCTTCCCATAAATCTATTATATCGTGTGTATGCTCTTCAATATATTTTGCTGCTGCTTTCATTGGTTTAAGGTAAGTTAAATTAAGTGACATGTAAAACTCGAGCAATACTATCTTTTACACCGCAATTTCTTCGGAAGCCAATTTTTCTATAGCAGCCTGATAATTGCCATTTTCGAATTATCGCCCCTACTCCACCTTAAATCTTAAAATCTAAAGCTATTCCCGTAATTCTTTTGAAAATTGCTGCAAAAGGAGCTTCAATTTAGGCTCGATATAGGTTTTGCAGAAGGGTTTTTCGGGATTTTTGATATAATAATCCCTGATTTCTTCCCTGGAAAGCTCAAAAACTCCAAAAGGATAAACTTTGGTGATGAGTTTTTCAGAAAAATAAGCTTGCAAGGTCGTTAGTGCTTTTTCAGCTTCCACTTTTTGACTAAAATTAAAATAATAGATGGCCGACCTGTATTTGGATCTCATGCTGTGGTTGGAAGTGCTGTTGTGAGTGTACAAATGAACTTCAATTAAACGCTCCAACGGAATTTCTTCAGAAATAAAATGGACAATAACCGCTTCTGAAAACGCGGAATGCTCCCCTGTTGAAGCGACATAGCCCTGCTCTACCTTGGTCACCCCTTTTAAAGCCTGGAAAACGGCTTCTGTACACCAGTGGCACCCGCCACCCAAAGCAATTTTAGAATCTGCCGCCATAACATTGTATTGCCATTAAACCCGTGAAATCCTTACTTTTTTCTTTTTAAGCCGTGTATTATTTAACTCCCGGACCAGTTTTTCGGCTTTTGAGGGTGGTACAGAAACAAAAGCGCAATCCTGTTTCAGCTCAATAACTCCTAATTCTTCTTTGGCGAGATTTCCCTGCTTAAGAAATAATCCGGCGATATCACCCTTAGAAATTTTATCTTTTCTCCCTCCTGAAATAAATAAAGTAGTCCACTTTATTTGCTTTGGCTCTGGAGTTTGGACTTTACTTTCAACCTTTTTCGTATAACTGTCCGGCGTAACATATTCAGGCAGACTTTCTTTTTCATATTGAAGTACATAGGCTGTCCCTTCTCCGTGCATCCTGGCAGTTCTTCCGTTTCTATGGGTAAATTCTTCTTTCCTATGCGGAAGTTGATAGTGAATAATAAATTTGATCTCCGGAATATCTATTCCCCGCGCCGCAAGATCTGTGGCGATAATGAGACGGTGCGTTCCATTCCTGAATTTTATAAGCGCTCTCTCCCGGTCTTTTTGCTCCATTCCTCCGGAAAAGCATGCGTGCGGCATTCCGTTCCTCTGCAAAAAGTCGCTGACTTCCTGAATACTATCCTTAAAATTACAGAAAATAATACCGGGTTCATTTCCCGTGCTTTGCAACAGTTTCAAAAGCGTTTCCAGCTTATCACGCTTGGGGGCAACCACTATTTCTGTATGCAATCCCGCAACAGCTTCCTGCAGATAATTGATCGTTTGCGGATCTTGTAATCCTGCAAAAGCCGGAATATCGATATTTTGCGTTGCAGAAGTGAGTATCCTCTTTTTAAGCTGCGGAAGAAAGCTGATGATCTCCTTCATTTCAGCTTCAAATCCCACTTCTAAGGATTTATCGAATTCATCCAGCACCAAAATTTTAATATTTTCAGCCGAGAAAGTTTCCCTTCTAAGATGATCTGCCACTCTACCCGGCGTACCGATAAGAATTGCCGGCGGGTGATTAAGTTCTATTTTATCTTTGGAAAAGGCACGGCCACCGTAAACGGCATTGGCCTTAAATCCAGATCCCATTTCCCGGGTTACCTGCTCTATTTGTATTGCCAGTTCTCGGGAAGGTACAAGGATTAGAACCTGCACTTCTTCTAGCGTTGCGTCCAGTTCTTCGATTACCGGAAGCAGGAAAGCCAGGGTTTTTCCCGTTCCTGTTGGAGATAAAAGAATGGTGTCTTTTTTTGATTTTATCGAAACCAGCGCCTCTTTTTGCATGGGATTAAGTTCCCTTATTCCAAGCTTTTCAAGTATTTCCTGTTGATTTTTCATTGTTGTGGCCATCTGGATTGCTTATAATTTTATTCCGAAGAAGTTCTTACAAAGGGTATAAAGAAAAAGAAAGCTCCACAAAATGGAGCTTTCAAGTGTATAAATATTACAGGAAATTCCTGTGATTTTAATTTGAGCTGGTAATCAGATCTTTTTTACCCTAACCGCATTCATTCCCTTCATCCCTCTCTCAAGTTCAAAAGTAACTTTATCATCTTCATCAATCTCATCGATTAACCCACTAACATGCACAAAATGCTTCTCCTGCGTATTGCTATCTATGATAAAACCAAAACCTTTGGAGTGATCAAAGAAAGAAACTTTTCCTTCTTTTGGTGCATGTTTATCCTCTTCTTCACCTTCAACTTTCTTCGGGACACCAATTTCAATTTCCGAAGCATCAATTTCTACTTTGTCTGCAGGATCTGGTGGAGTATCTGTAAGATTTCCATTTTTGTCAACATAGGCTATCTCAAAAGAACTTCCTTTGGAGCTTGATTTGCGTTCTTCTTTCTTCTTACGCTTCTCCTCGCGCTTTTTTGCACGTTGTTTTTCTTTCTCGATTTTATTAAATGTTTGTTGAGATTTTGCCATTCGTCTATTTAAGTTGTTTTTAGTTTATAAGTATAAATTAGTAATTATATGGGGAAAATAAAAATGCTGACCATTTTTATCTTGAAATTTAGGAAAGAAATATGATAGTATATTCATTAACGGTTGCAAATATAAGCGTTTTAATTGTAAATAAAGGTCTCTTAATTCGAATTGTAATTTACTGAGCCCTAACAATTTTATCGCGTATTTCCCTCCAGGTTACAAGAACAATATTATTTTTTTCCAGCAGATCCCTGGATTTCTGGCTTGTAAAGAAATCATAATCTTCCTGTCGCCACCTGGCCCCCCAGTCTGGATGATCTATGGTGACTGCCTTCATTTCTTCATTTTCAAACGCAAGGTGAATAAGGAAACAAGATAATCCCGGCTCAAGGTTGTTAAGCAAATCTTCATAAAAAGCTTCCATTCCTCCTTTAAAAGTTTCAGGGCTTGCCTGGTATAAATGATCTACAATAACATCTTTAGACGTAAGGTCCATCCTGGTTTTTAGTTCTTCCAGAGCAGGTAGATCGTTGCTTAACAAAACCGGAACCCGGTATTCCCTTCCTTTTTTAATGTACGCTTCCAAAAATTCTGGAGTACTCATTACAGCACCCATATGCGCATCCAGGTGGGTAACATCTATTCCATACTTAAGTGCTTTCTCTATCTGGGCATTAATCTCTTTTTCTACATCTCTTGCGTTGGAATTTACCACCACACTATCTACAAGAGGATAAAAATAACCATTGGGATTTATAAGGCTCTTTACCTCGTTCTTAGAGCTGGCAGATGACCATTTGTAGTTTTTCCATTCACTGGTAACGGTTAGGTGCAACCCGAAATCCTTTTCTGAATTTTGAGAAGCGTATGCTGCAATTTCGGGAAACCAGGGACAGGGTACCATGATGCTTGCAGAATTTACAATCCCGTCTTCCATTGCTGCTATGGTCGCAATATTTTCAGCATGTGAAACTCCGGCATCATCGGCATGTATAATAAGAAGCTTTGCATCCCTGGGATATCCCAGTTGTTCAGCAATAGTTACAGAAGCATCCTGCGACCAGGTTGTGGAGCATAAAAAGGTAAAAGAAAACAGGGGAATTAACCTAATTAAAAATTTCATAATAAGAATAAATTAGTTGGTGGTTAGGTACTGATTTAAATATAAATAAAAATTCTCTTACTTCTCCTTTTATAATGATTCCTATACTCTTACAAGATCCATAAAAACTCAAAAAAGATTTTCTGAAATATGTGCAAGGAATTCAATTGCAAGTCCCACATCTAATTTGTAATTTAATTCAAATAAAAAATTGGAAAATGATGAAAGCCGTAGGATTTAAAAAAAGCCTTCCTGTAGAGGAAAAAAATAGTTTTATTGATTTTGAAACCGAAAAACCCACGCCCGGGGAAAATGACCTTCTGGTAAAAATTGAAGCAGTATCTGTAAATCCTGTAGATTACAAAATCAGGAAAAATTCAGCTAAGGATAAAGAACTGGAAAGTCCGAAAATTATTGGTTGGGACGCTGCAGGAACTGTTGAGGAAGTTGGAGAAAATGTCCAAAACTTCAAAAAAGGAGAGGAAGTATTCTATGCTGGAGTAGCTAACCGACCCGGTAGTAATGCAGAATATCAGCTCATCGACGAGAAAAGTGCCGGCCATAAACCCAAAAAATTATCTTGGGAAGAAGCCGCAGCCATGCCCCTCACCTCCCTCACCGCGTGGGAAAGCATTTTTGAAAGACTCCCTATAACTGAAAATAGCGGAAGTAACAAGGTGATCCTGGTGATTGGAGGTGCCGGCGGAGTTGGTTCTATTGGTATTCAGATCCTTAAAAAACTTACCCAATATAAAGTAATTGCTACCGCATCCCGGGAAGAAACAGAAGCATGGTGTCGCGAAAAAGGAGCAGATGTGGTGGTGAATCATAAGGATCTGGAAAAAGAGATGAAGCGCAAAGGATTTGAACAGGTAGATTATATCCTTAATTTTTCCAATACAGATATTCACTGGAATGCTATGGCAGAATTAATTAAACCCCAGGGCCATATTTGTTCTATTGTGGAAACTAAAGATCCAGTAGATCTAAACAAGCTTAAGAATAAAAGTGTTGCTTTTCACTGGGAACTTATGTTTACACGGCCTACATTAAAAACTGAAGACATGTATAAACAACATGAAATCCTGGAAAGGATCTCGAGCCTTCTTGACGAGGGAATCTTGGTTTCTACACTGAATAAGACCTTTAACGGATTAAAAGCCGAAACCTTCAGGGAAGTTCATGAACTTCAGGAATCTGGAAAATCTATTGGTAAAAACGTTATCAAATATTAAAAAAGTCCTGTGCGTAAAATGACAGTTTTCGTCCTTCTGAAAATTTTCAGAAGGACTTTTTCTGTTGAGATAAGCACAGGACTTCTGCAAATAATATTTGGTCAGGAATTTATTCCCCTTCTACTTCTTCTGTCCTTGTCCTAGCTTCATAATCCAGGTAACCTTCTTTGCCCGGGGTGTAAAAAGTATCCTCATCCCAGTCTGACAAAGGAATATTCTTTTCAAAACGTTCCGGAAGATCTGGATTGGAAACATAAAGTTTTCCGAAAGCAACAAGATCTGCATCGCCGTCTTCTATGACCTTATTCCCTTTTTCCTGGTCAAAACCACCATTAATAATAATTGTTCCATGATATTTTGGCCGGTAACGTTTTGCAATTTCAGTCTCTGCAAACGGGAGATCAGAAACATCACTAAAAGGTTCTGATAAATGAAGATAAGCGAGATTATATTCGTTCAGCTTTTCGACTATGTAATCAAAAGTTGGAATAGTCTCCTCATCCATCATCATTCCAAAAATTCCGTTAAGTGAAGGATTTAACCTTAACCCTATTTTATTCTCCGGCATCACTTCTTTAATTGCATCAAGAATATCAAAAAGAATACGTGCCCGTTTTTCCTTTGTCCCTCCATAATCATCTGTACGGTGATTTGAAGTTGCATTAAAGAACTGGTGCAGCAGGTAGCCGTTGGAAGAATGAATTTCCACACCGTCAAAACCAGCTTCCATAGCATTTTTAGCCGCATTTTTAAAGTCCTTAACAGTTCGCTGAATCTCTTCTATTGTCATTTCCCTTGGTGCGACGGTATCTTTAAAACCTTCGGGAGTAAAGGATTTTGCTTCGGGATTAATGGCAGACGGGGCCAATGGTGCTTTCCCATCATGAAAATCTGGATGTGACATACGACCTACGTGCCAAAGCTGGATAAATATTTTGCCATTGGCTTCGTGAACAGCTTTTGTAACATTTTTCCAGCCTTCTACCTGGGCTTTGCTGTAAATACCCGGTGTATTCACATAACCTACAGCTTCTTTAGAAATTTGTGCACCTTCACTAATTATCAGCCCGGCACTGGCTCGTTGCTTGTAATAAACATCGTGTAAACCTTCTTCTGGCTTATTTTCGTCATTATCAGCCCTACTACGTGTCATTGGGGCCATCACCACTCTGTTTGATAACTGGATTCCGTTAAGATTATAATCTTTTAGTAATGCTTGTTCTATACTCATAATTTTATATATCGTTTATGACTCAGTTTTTTTATCGTAAACCCAGAAATTGTTTAAGGTTCACTCTTTTCAGTAAAACCGACTTCAGAATTTTAAAGTTTTCATAGCAATTTAATTCCCGTGAAGCCGGAGTTATCTACCTGATGTAGAAGTCAGGCTCAAACTTTTTACTGAAAATGAAATAGATTTCCTTTATCAGAAAAATTGTTTTCTATGTGCAAAACTATAGAAAAGGCTGTTATAAAGTGCTTGATGTATGTTAGGGAAGGCTGTTAAACATTGTTAAGCTTAGAGAATTTCTTTGCGAATCCTGCTAAGGCTTTCAGGTTTTATGCCAAGGTAATTTGCGATATGCGAGTTCGGTACACGCTGCTCGATTTGTGGATACTGCTCACAAAATTCTATGTAACGTTGCTTGTTATTTTTTTGGAGTGCAGACATGATCCTGCCGCGCAAAGCAACAAAGGCATTAGTGGTTTTAATTCGGAAAAAGCGTTCAAACTTTGGAATCCTTTTATAGAGTGTGTCCAAATTACTTTTTTGAATTTCCAGTAAATGGGAATTTTCAATGGCTTCTACAAAAAGCTCTGATTTTTTTCCGCTGAAAAAGGCTTCAAAGTCACTTATCCACCAGTCTTCAACTGCAAACTGAATTATATGTCTGTTTCCGCTTTCATCAAGATAATATGCTTCCAGGCAGCCGCTCACCACGTAAAATTCTGAGAGTACTTCCTGCCCCGGTTCAATCAGGAATTCTCTTTTGGAAATTCTAATTTCTGAAAGTATGCTCAGGAATTCGTTCTCTTCTGAAAGATCAAGATCAATAACCTGTTCTATGTGTTGCAGGATTTTATTTTGCATGTAGAATTAAAAAATATAGAATACGAAAATTGCCATTTTATGCACCCTGCTAAGTTAGGTTTCTTTCCTGAAATTATTCCTTTTGAATTGGTACCATATAAACCGGAATTTTTGTTTTCTCCAGCACCCGGGAAGCAATGGTTCCTACGAGCAGTTTTTCCAGAGTGGAATGACTATGGGTACCCATCACAATTAAATCTGCATTCCATTCTTCAGCATAATTTAGCAATGCGGTTTCGGTTTCACCTTCGGCCAGATGATAACCTGCATTAGGATCCTGAAGGTGATCTGTTGCCGTTTTTAAAAATTCTTCAGCAAAATTTCTCATTTCAGTAGACAGGTTCATATCGGCTGAAAGGTTATAACCATCGTAGCCCATAAAAGTAGGATACTGCATCCCGTAATAACTCACATCTGTAAGTACGTGTATAAGGCAAACTTGAGCGTTTAATTTTTTAGCAAGCTCATGGCCTGCTTTTGCGACCTGTTCAGAAACGGGATTATAATCGAGAGCGATAAGAACTTTTTTCATAACAGATAGGTTGTTTTAGTATTACCTGAAGTTACAAAAAAGACATGGTTTCAAAAAGTTCAAAATCAGTTAAAATTATACCTGCTTTTAATGAGATCTATTGTGGGAATTCCGGTAAGTTTTTCTGTACTGCGAAGGTGAAATGGCGTACTTATCTCTGAATATTTTAGAAAAATAACTTTTGTTAATGAGACCGATCCGATCTACAATTTCAGCAAGGCTAAGATCGGTATTCAAAAGAAGATTTTGTGCAAGGTCCAGTCGTACTTTATTGATATAACCATTAACAGTCTGGGAGTACAAATCCTGAAATCCCTGTTGGAGTTTATTGGCATTTAATCCCACCTCTCTACTGATATGGTCTATGTTGTGAAAATTGATTATATCTTGTTTTACCATTTCTGCAGCTTTTTCTATTTGCTCTACCTCATACCGGCGTAACAGAGATCGGTTACCAACATCTTTTAAATCATCCTGGTACTGCAACATTTGAAGTGCAATAATTTCGTACACTTTACCTTCAGTAAAAAGTTTATTCAAAAAATCCTGCTCCTGAAAATTCTCTATTTCTTTAAACATTTCAGAAATGTGGAGGCTATACAAACCTTCATAATAAAATTGCTTCCTGGCTTCTACATCGGTTAACAAGTCTCGAAATTCAGAATGCATGCTTTTAATTTCACATTCTGTTTTCGACTTAAACTCACTACGCCTGATTTCTATGCTGCTGATTATTGTCGATCTCCCTGCTGAAAAAGAAATTACATGTCCATTATTTTGCTCACTGGCAACTATAATATTCTGAAATTTCTGAATTTGATGAATAGTATTTTCGTTTGCAAAACGGTGCCCTACTGTACCCTGATGAGCATAAATAAACCTTAAAGGATGGACTTCTGACTTAATGAACTGAATTTCAAAATCTGTTTTAAAGGTACAGCTGTAGCGTATAAAACCGAGTCCATTTTCAAAATTAATTCCCTTGATTGTACCCTTTCCCATTTGGGGAGGGATTTGCACATAATATTCCTCACAGTTTCGTTCTAATGGAACGGCCAGTGCTTTTGATATATCTTCTAACACATCGTTAATGGGCAGGGAATTTACTTGGATAGTTTTCAGAAAAATAGTTTTAACAATATTAAACTTAATTAAATGCCTAAGTTCATAAACAGTAAATGTTTAACATACGTTTAGTTAAAATTATGGTTATAGTAAGTTTTATTGTACAAAAAGGTAACCTGAAATGAATAACGCACAGGTTGTTTTACAAAAGGATGTTATTTTTTTCCTAACAGCTTTTTAAAGCCTACCACTGTTCCTGCCGAAAAACTTATATTCAAAAAAATCAGAAATTTTAAATTTATATGGCAGAAGAAAAACTAAAGCGCTCTTTGGGATTATGGGATGTTTTGATGTTTGGTGTAGGAGGTATCGTTGGAGCTGGTATTTATGCGATTATAGGACAGGCAGCGGCGCTGGGTGGGAATATGCTCTGGCTCAGCTTTATAATAGCTGCTTTTGTTGCTTTACTTACAGGTTTATCTTATTCAGAATTTGTGAGCCGCTTTCCTGATGCCGGTGGCAGCTTTGAATATATTAAACAGGGACTGGGAGAAAAGACAGCAAATTATATGTCTGTATTTATGGTCTTTACGGGAATTGTGGCAGCCGCTGCGATTTCGATTAGTTTTGCCGATTATTTTAGTCGGCTTATAAATGTTCCTACATGGATTGTGGTAATTATTATTATTGCTCTAATGGCTTTATTTAATATCCTGGGTTCCAAATACAGTTCTTACTACAATTCTTTTGCTACTGTTGTAACATTACTGGGACTTGGTCTGGTTGTAGTTGTATGTTTTCCAGAGATAGGCTCAAGAAATTTACTGGAAATGAATGATAAGGGCTGGACAGGAATATTGGCAGGAGGAGCCTTAATTTTCTTTAGCTATATAGGTTTTGAAGATCTAGTGAAGATGGCCGAGGAAACAAAGAAACCGGAAAAAAACATGCCAAAAGCAGTAATGTTAAGCGGTCTTGCAGTTTTGTTAATTTACGTTCTTATTGCAATTTGTACCATAAGCGTGATGGGCTGGGAAGAACTTTCCATTTCCAATGGACCTCTTGCTGCGGTTATTGAGACAAAATTGGGAAGTATAGGAGCAACAATTCTTGTAATCGTGGCGCTTTTTGCTACCAGTAAGACCATTTTGAGCAATATACTGGGAACTTCCCGGCTTGTTTATGACGTGGCAAGGGACAGCGGAATTGAGTGGATGAAACGATTTACCACATTAAAAGGTATAGGTACAAAAACGCCAAATTTCGCCATTATCGCGATCGCAATAATTGCTATATTATTCGGATTAATAGGAAATCTGAAAGTGGTGGCCAGTATCAGTAACATATTTATCTTTATCGTTTTTGGGATGGTCAACGTTGCTTTACTTCGATTACGATACAAACAACGTGATGAAGATAAAGAGAAGCCTTATTTCCATATCCCGTTAAATGTAAATAACATTCCTATTCCAACTGTTATTGCATTGGTAACGATCCTTATTCTCTTTGGATTCAATATTTACAACCTTTTCCAGGGAAATCTTTAGTTATTGATTATTGCCAGCAGCATCCTCGATTTCTTTTTGGAGATGGTCCAGATAAAGGATTCCGTTTAGGTGATCAATTTCATGCTGAAATATTACCGCTGTAAAATCTTCTACCATTTCTACATGATGTGTATTATCCAGCTTATCATACTCCACCAGGACGGCATAAGATCTCGTCTTTGTGGTGTCGCGACGATCAGGAATAGAGAGACAACCTTCCAGGCAATCCTGTTTTAATTCAGAATACTGAACAATTTTTGGGTTGATAAAAAGTTCAAACGGAAAATTTTCTTTGTCAAAACGCTGAACCCAAATGATATTCTTCAGAATTCCAACCTGTGGTGCTGCAATTCCCGCTCCCAGGGACATACTGTCTGTAACTGTTTGATAAAGACGCTTTACAAAAGTTTTTAGTACAGGATCTGAAGGGTCTACCTTCACATTTTCACTTTTGGTTCGCAATAATAAAGAATCACTAGTACTGGTTATTTTAAAAACCCTCATGGGTTTAGAGCTGTCTGCCGCCATAATCATTTTTACCTGATCCTGAGTAAAGGAATTTTCTGCCGTTTTATTTTTCATGCTGGAACAACCAGCAATTATTAGGGTAAGAAGCAGTGCAGAGAATAAATTTTTCATTTTTAAAATTTTATTAGCACTGCGAAATTACATTTATTCATTAAAATAGCCGCAAAAAGATTTTTTCTGCGGCTTTTATTCTGTGTATGTCTATAGACTATCTGTGATCCCTGCGACGGTGATCATCGTCATGTTCTTCCTTAATCCTATGTTCTTCATTAACTGTAAATTCCGGAGATCCTAAACTACCTCCAAAGAAAGCAGCTAATGCCCCAAGCAGCAAGACTCCAAAAGCGATAAGGCTGAAATTTCCAATCGCATCAGTAATTTTATCACTCAGCTCTACGGCTTTTTGTTTTGCCTCTGCAAAAGCCTGCTCAGCGTCCTCAATAGCCTGTTGAATATTTGTTTCCCACTTTTGAATCATTCCGTCTATTTCTGATTCGCTCAGCTGGGTATTTTCAGTAAGATAATTTTTTAATTCTTCCGTCTGAATATATTCTCCATTACCCTCAAGCTCAATATTGAGATTTCCGCTATCGTCGATATTATAAGAAAGATCATTAAAAAACTCTTCAATGTCCATAGATTTTATTAAACCTTGTGCATCGACCTGCGGATTTTCCAGCATTTGGCGGGTGTCTGTAGACGCCCCTTCCGGCACTACATCATATTTTTCCGCAGTATTTAATACCTGAAGTACCTGTTGCTTTGCCTTTTCAATAGAAAAATTTGCCTGATCCTGACTTTGCTGCTGTGCCTCATCTATTTGTACAGAAATTTGACCTGATTGGTTACCACCAAATATTCCGGAAACGGCACTACCAATTCCATTCATTATTGATCCTACTGTAGAAGTAAGAAAATAAAAAGTAACTATTGCATAAAGTGCCCAGGCAAGGAATCCATGAATTCCACCATCTGCAGAAGAAGGAAAGCCAGACATGCGTCCTGCCACCATACCTCCAACAAATAAGGCCACAAGGTTGGATAACCCCCACCAGATTATGGTTCCCGTTCCAAGGCCTGCAAGAGGGTCAGATTCTGTCATCGGGTTTATAGAAGTAAGTCCAATTCCCAATCCCAGTAGATTTAAGAGGAAAGCCACTGCCAGGGCAGTAAGTGCGCCAGCAAAAATAGCACCCCAGGAACTCCGGGTAACCTTGTCTTTAAGATCATCAAAACCTGTTCTTGTTCGTGTTGTACGTGTTGTATCCATAATTTATATATAGTTGGTTTCTTCTAAATTAAGGCAACAAATATTAAGACAAAGGGAATAGAATATAATTAAACGTTAAATAGCCTTTATTTTAACGTTGCAATAGTATTTTTTTTATTAATTTTTTACTTTTCGTAGATAAAAGTATGAAAATGTGAATTTTCAGGCATACACTTTAAGATCCCGAACTATGCAAAGTATGTGAAAAAGTGAGAGCACTTATATAAATTTTCAGAAACAATAGCTGAAAAATCCTCAGCTATTGCTTCAGGACGATCATACTGGCTTTTGCACCAGTAAGCAGGTTCCAAATGTTACGTGTGACGGGTTGTCCCTGGGCATCAAAAACCCGAAGCTCGGCAGTATTTGGTCCCGAGGATCCCTGATTAAGGGCTTCAAATTCGATGTTATTCAGCCCGCTATCCAGAGTAATAAGAATAGGACGGTAACCGCCACTCAATACTATACTTGGCTCTACAACCACACCATTAACAGAAATTCTTACGCGGTCGCCATCAACAAATTCATGATCACGACAATACAATTCCACATAAGCGCCTTTAGTAGTAAAATCCCCAAGATATTGATCACCTCTATATTCTTCTTTGGCTTCCTTGTCTTTTTTCCACTTTTCTTCTACCGCATCACCGGCAGTTAAAAACTCGTTTTTTGTTTCCCTGAAGTCAAGTTTCCTGGGTTCCTTTTTTAAGAAGTTATTCTCTTTTTCCTCTTCTTTATTTAGTCGGAATGAAGAAAAGGCACCAGTATTATTGTTTTCGGGTTCAGCCGGTAAAAGGGTTCCGGTATTTGTA
Organism: Autumnicola lenta; assembly: GCF_031846515.1. Classification (NCBI taxonomy): domain Bacteria; kingdom Pseudomonadati; phylum Bacteroidota; class Flavobacteriia; order Flavobacteriales; family Flavobacteriaceae; genus Autumnicola; species Autumnicola lenta. Next base: position 13,448 of record NZ_JAVRHO010000019.1, on the reverse strand, counting down.
GACCTTGGAATTTCTATCTGAGCCTTGCTTCCAATAGTGAATGCAAATATGAAGATTAAGGTGAAGAAATATTTCATTTTAAAACTTTTATGAATTGACAGGCAAAATCAGTTTACACATAATCAAAAATACAGCCAAAGATACAAATCAAAACATGATTTTACAGGGGTTAGTTAGTAGTCGCGATTCTTTGGACATATTTAGCTTCCACTTCATTATAAGCCGTCCAAAAGCCCTTTGGTTCCAAACCTTCCAGCCTGTCTGAAAGTATGTTTAAGTGAGTATGCCATCCACTACAAACGCCTATTAATGTTCCTTTATTCTTTCCCAGATTATGATGGATAAGTGTAAGATGTGTCTGCTCTTCTCTCTCGTTTAGTTGGAAAGTGACTACAGAATCACCGCTCCACGTGAAACTAAGCAATTCCGGAGCATTCAGTTGTGTGACCTTTTCCTTCAGTATGTTTCCATCTACTTTGTCCCTGAATTTCTCTGGCACGGTGTCTTCCTGCATCGACAGATTTCTATGTTGAAAAACAAGATTGACTTCCCCTCCTACTTCCATTTGCATGTTTCCGGAAGCGAACCAGAGCCCACGCTTATCAGAATCTGTTAAATAATCCCATACTTCCAGGATTTCATTCTGAAATATCCGTTCAAAGTGTACAGTACCCGGAGAAGTAATTCTGCCATATTTTTGCATTACAATATTCTGAATGGTTAATTATCTAAAGATACTAATTAAAAGAACGCAGGCTAGAAATAGCAAATGACGTTCTGATTACAAAAAGTAGTAATAAATAACTAAAAAGAAGTTGTTCAATATTGCTGTACATGGTAAATTGGTACATATTCCACCCTCTTAAAGAAAATTATATTATGACTGTACATCACCTACTGGAAAAAGAGTCTATAGCAAACAAATTTGTAGCGCAATTGCGGGATATTACTGTACAAAAAGATCGCCTGCGCTTCAGGAGAAATATTGAAAGGTTAGGTGAAATTTTGGGCTATGAATTGAGTAAAAGTTTGCGTTATGGCTCTGAGAATATCATCACTCCCCTTGGGAAGGTAAAAATGAGTCTTCCTGAAGAAGAAATTATAATATGTTCTATTTTAAGAGCCGGATTACCACTTCATACCGGATTACTGAATTATTTTGATGATGCAGAAAATTCTTTTATTTCAGCTTACCGACATCATCCAAACGACAACGAGCAATTTGAAATCCTCGTGGAATACCTGGCATCGCCTTCCCTGGAAGGGAAAATCCTAATCCTTGCAGATCCTATGCTCGCCACCGGGAGTTCTTTTGTAAATGTACTGCAGGCACTTGAAACCATGGGTAACCCCAGGGAAATTCATTTGGTTTCTGTAATTGGAGCAAAGCAAGGCATTGAATATGTTAGCAAAGAATATCCTGAAAATAGTCATCTCTGGATTGCAACGATAGACAATACACTAGATGAAAGAGGATATATTGTTCCGGGTCTTGGTGATGCCGGCGACCTCTGTTTTGGACCTAAACTTCAGCACTAAAATGGATATCCTATTGCGAAGTTAAAAACAGGACTACCAAAATCATAAATCCAACGCTCTCCTTCTGGCAAGGCTGGGTCGTGCATTGGTGCAGCAAGATCAAATCTTATAACAAAGCTCTGTATATCTACCCGAAGGCCTACCCCTACTCCAATTCCCAATTCTGATATAAAGTCTGATTCAAACTCTCCACTTTCCACATATTCCTGCTGAAATTCAGTTCGTTCTTCGCCTTCTTCAAGGGAATTAATCTGAGTATTCCATACATTCCCGGCATCAGCAAAAACAGCACCCTTTAGGAACTGGAAAACAGGAAAGCGATATTCTATGTTTCCCTCAAGCCGCAAGTTACCTGTACGGTCAAAGAAACTAATGCCGTCGTCTTCATTTGCAGAATAACTACCGGGGCCAAGTGACCGGGTTCTAAAGGCTCTTATACTATACGGACCACCAGAATAGTATTGTTTGATAAACGGCAGAACTTCAGAATTGCCATAAGCGTAACCATACCCGGCAAAAAGTCTCGTGGCTATTTTCTGTTCCTCCCCAAAGTTAAAGTGATACCGAAGATCAATATCAGACTTTACATATTGCGCAAATTCCTGCCCAAATAACGCTTTAGGTTCTTCTTCTTCCGTTGAACTTCCGCTGAGAAGATTTAGCGTATTTCCCGCAATGTCCCAGGTGTTATTTATAAAAAACTGGTGAGTTTTGTTAGTGTCTACCATTCCGTTATAGGTAAATGAATAAGTGATGCCGGCAATGAACTGCTGCTCAAAACTACTTTGTAAAAATGGATTGTCTTCCAGAATCTGGTCAAATTCCGGACTGGTGTCGGTTAGTTTAGTATAGGCTATTGAAATTGGTGTTAACTCATGAGTGATATAGCGGTTCGCATCCCATAAATAACCAAAGCTCGCAAGAACAGAACCTAAAGTAAAGAGATTGGTCCTGTTCATGTAATCAAAACTTAAACCTATTTTTGTTTTCGGAATAGAATAATCAAACCAATTGTCGTCTATCGAAATAGGAAATAATAATCTTGGAAAAATAAGATCGGTATTTAATCCTAACTGAAGAGTGCTCAATCCTGCGTTGTCCCCTCCTGCAATTTGAGTTTCATAACCCACTTTCCCGGTAACACTAAGAATTTCACCACCCTTAAATAAATTCCTGTTGCTGTAAGTAACAGCCAATGTTGGACCTGCGAAGTTGTTCGATTTGGTAACTGCCTGTATCTCTGCCCGTATAGATCGCTTATTTAACGGAGAAAGGTATATATTGGCTTCAAGAAGGCCAAGGCTGTCTGTTGCTGTGGAATCTATTTCATCGTAACTGATATTCACAAATTTGTAGGCGCCTATAGAGCCTAACCTTCGGCTTGTATTACCTGACACATCAGGACTGTAAAAATCCCCTTCATCAATAAGAATATAAGGATCCAGCCTTTTTGGTTTAAAGAATTCTTCGTCCCTTATGTAATTTTTGTTTTCAAAATGTACAGTATCCAGCTGAAGGGAATCATTTCCCACCGTGTAATTAGGATAAACGTTGACTTCGGCAATGCGGTAAGGAATAATAGCTTTGGGAGGTACATCTTTTTTCAGCTTCAGGAAAAGATCAAACTTCTTATTGTCGTATTGATTAGTATCTGCTTCAAAAATTAAAAATCCGGGATTAAAATTGTAATATCCCTTTCCTTTTAGGTAATTATCTATTCTTTCCCTCTCCAGTTTCATCACCGGTAAATCAAAACGCATCCCGTCCTCTACAGGAGATTCTGGTAAATAATCCTGAATTTCTTTATATACGATCAGGGAGTCATTGTCCAGCCTGTAATTTTCCAGAAGGTAAGGTTGTGATAACTCCGCCCTGTATAAAACACTTGCTTCCTTACTCTCTTCATCTTCATTAACCTGGCTTCCCACGGTACTATAGAAAAACCCGCGATTCTCCAGGCGGTTAAGAATAAGATCCTGGGTATTGACAGTTTCAACGTCAGAAAGATAAACTGGCTCTTCCCCGATCTTCTTATTTAAAAATTTATTTATAAACCCTGGTTTTTCGCGCTGTGCTTTATAATAAAAATATAAACCGGGACGCATTCCCAGAAATTCACTGTTCGGACTTGGCAACAATACTTCCTGCAGTTCACTTTTTACCTCCGGAAGATCGTCAATTTGACTGGTGGTGTCCAGTTCCAGTTCTGCACCTGTATATAACATTTTGTCTTCAGGAATAAATTTCTCCACGCTACAGGAGTATATTGTAAAAACTGCAAGTAAAGCAGGTATTATGTATTGCTTAAATTTCCGCACCTGTTTCAATATTTATTTTTTTATATCCTGATTACTATCTACATCATCTTCTGCCTGGCTATTTTTCACCCCAACTTCCTCCTCTTCTTTTGCCTTTGCTTCTTCCTGTTGCATTAAAAGAGCATCCCAGAGGTCAGAAAACTTATTAAACTCCTGAGTAAAAATAAATGCAAGACCACTAACGATTACCTGCCCGTCAATCACATTTTCATATTGATTTTTCCGGAAACCTTTTAACCGGAACTGGCCATCTTCAGTTAGTAAATACTGGAGACTTACATTCCCAATTAAAGGATTAGTGTCCCGGGGATCGCTGTTTGCTCCTTCGATATCTACCTCGCTTCCTACACGAACAATTAGCCTGTCATCCAGGAATCGCTTTTGAGCAGCAATGTCAAGCTCTGTTCTTTGCTGTGGGGCATTGCCCTGATAATCGGTGTAACTATCCAGACCAAAGTCAAGCTCCAGTCCTGTATCCCCCAACAATTTATCTGAGAACAAGTTTAGCTGATCTGAAAGCGCCTGATTTAAATTATCCCTTGCAATAGTGGCAATACCACCAGAAGTTCCGGCAGAACCTGCATCGGGATAAAAACGATTAAGTACTAAAAGGGAAAATACCTGCTTATTCAACTCTTGTTCCTCCTCGTTAAGCTGCTGAATTCGGCCATAAACCTGACCTCCAATTGCTCCCTGCTCTTCTTCAGGCATGTCAAGACCAAAAGAAAGTCTTGGTTGGGTGAGTTCTCCTTCAATATTTAAAAATACCTGAAACGGAAGCTCCTGCTTATACCTGTTTCTTTCATTTACGTCTATACCGGAAATTTGAGAGGCCATTAAAGCACTGGCCGAAGTTTCTACATTATACCTCGCTCTTATATCAAGGCCGGCATTATATGGATCTCCATACCAGGTAACTGTACTTCCCTCGACAATTTCAAACCTTCTTGTCACGAGATTATAGAGGCTCATTTCATAAAAGCCGTCACTCATTTCATATCTTCCGGTAAGAGTGGTTCGTCCATTTGGAGAAACATTCATATTAAGCTCTCCTTCTCCCTGTACCTGGAATTGATCTCCTGTTTCTTCGCTTATAATAATACTGAAAATAGCATCTTCATTAACGTTTACAAGAGCATCCACGTTTACGCCGGAAACTACGGCAGTTTCTTCTTCTGTTTCAGTGAGAATGGCATCAGGATTTTCACGGTTTACAAAAACAACTATTCCATCTCTTTGCTGCATCTGTAATTCCGTTTCGGGAATCACGTAGGTAACATTTGTCTTGGAACCGATATCCAGTTCCATATCTAATTTTGGGAGATTGAGATCTCCGCTTAGATTGGCATCCACATCAAAAACTGCAGTTCCGTAAAAGAGCTCATTATCTTCTGCAGTAGAACTAAGCGCCTGGAAGTCATTGGCTTTTATGCTTAAATCAAAAGCAGGATTTAAAAGATCTTCGGTATTAATTTCACCATCCAATACTAACGCACTATCATTTACATCCTCTATTGTAAAATTGGAAAAATAAAGCCCTTCATTATCAAAAGTGAGTGTTTCGTTTGGAAGTGTAAACGGCGCATCCAGCATAGCAACGGTAAAAGTAGCTTCGTTAAAATTCAGCTCCCCGTCGTAATTAGGATTGGCCGTTGTACCATTGATCTGAATTTGACCTGAAAAATCTCCTTCGCCACTGCTTACCGCACCCATAGAGAAACCGGCCAGTGCAGACATTTCCACTTTTTGCAGGTCCAGCGTCATGTCCAGTTGGGCAGTGGTATCCTGTACCTTATAATTTCCGGCTAATTCCATATCTACCTTTCCTCCGCTGGTTGCGAGGCCAAAATCATAATTTTGATCCCCCAGCGATTCGCCATTTAGGCTAAGCGTTCCCATATCTACCTTAAGCAGATTGAATTGATTCACTTCTAAATCTGCCAGAATCCCGGTACTGCCAAATGGCTCCTGCAATACGAACTCCCCGTTCATCCTTCCTGTTGCTAAAGTATCAACAGGATTAAGATAAGTTAATAACGTAGCGAGCTTGAAATTTGAAAAATTCAGGGCGATGTGCTCTTCTTCCACATCGGGTTGATTGTTGGTGAGTGAAAATTCCTGCTGATCCCTGTCAATCCTGAAATTGTTGAATTTGATCAACTCATCTGCAAATAGTACTTCATTATCTTCCGGAATGTTCCACTGATTCCTGTTCAAGATAAGTTCCTCCGGATTAATATGGATTCTTAAGGTATCATTTTCTTTCGAAGTTTCTGTTTGTACGTGTACAAGTTGCTCATCGTTATAAAAGGACCTGAAATCCAGGTAAAGATTCTCGTTTTCTATATTCCCATCTAAAATGGTTTCTTTTATATCCAGAGGACCAACTGCCAGAGTTTTAAAACCAAGATTAAAATCGAATTTACCAGGTTCGGAATCCAAATCAAACTGAAGGCTGTCCACTTCCATACCGGAATAATTAACATATGGAATTTTTACGTAAGCATTTAGCAACCTTTCTTCTTCGTCAAAATTAACACTAAGGTCTATAGTATCTAATTCTTCCAGACTGGTAAGAAACACTTCGCGCATAATAGGTGCAGGAATAATTTTTCCTCTCATTTCAAGTTCTACCGGATTCGCTAGGGTGTCCGGTGTTTCAACATCGTCAGTAAGGAATCGGCGATAATGTCTAACGATGGCATCTACAAATCCTGCAGGATTGGTATTGGAATTCAGTCTTAAGTTCAGCATCGTATTATCTACCGCCATCGCCGTACTGTCGGGAGTTACATACGCGGCGGCACCAAATTCACCAAGGAGGTAGCTTTTGTTATCGTTTACCACAACCCCATCATTAATACTTGAAATCACCTGGAAACCGTCAGCGGTTCCTTCGTAAATACCGCGCAGGCGAAATGCCGTTCTCATTTCCCTTTGTGTTACTCCAAGTTTGGTTAAATCTGCACCTATCACGTTAAGTTTAAGATCTACTACAGGAGAAACTGAGTCTAAAAGGACATTTGCCGCAAGTTCTGCGTTAAGATTCTCATCCTTATAATCTGAAGTAATAGTTCCTTTACCATCTTCAATGTCACCTGAAATATTCAGGTCTTCAATAGCATAATTATTATAGTGAAAACTTGAAATTGTGGTTTGCAACTTAGCGTCAAGGCTGTTTAAGTCACTGCCCTCTCCTGAAGCTGTTAAGGTTAAACTGAGCGCTCCCAATTGTTCATTCTGAAGAATTTTGCCCAATTGAAGACTATCTACCTGAAGGTCGGCATCAAATGCGATTTGTTCCCTGTTAAGAAAACTACCATCAAGATTTATGTTTCCTTCAGAAGTATTAAGCTGGGCCATAGCATTTATATTGTCTGGGCTCCCTCTTAAATTTCCTGTTAAACGTACTCTTTCAGGAAGGCTTATTCCAAGGCTGTCTTCTTCAATGATCTGGTTAAGATCAGATTTTGTGGAAACAAGTTCAACGCTGGGGAAATCAAACTTTAAATTATCCGGCTCTGTCGGATTCTGAATACTTCCCCTGGCAGAAATACGTGTATTCTGGCCCCAGTTTATAGTTGCTGAAGGAATTTGAAGATAAGCCACCGGTCCTTCCATTCTCAGGTTTCCTGTTATTTTCTTTTTGCTCAGGTTTACAAGATATTCGTTGTTCTTTAGATCTGGCTGAAAGCGGAAAACCTCCTGTAACGCAATTTCAAACCTGCTTAAATCTGCACTTAGTTGTGCATTTTCCGGAGCATTTATAAAATCATCCAGACTGTTATATTCTGCGGAAAGTCCGCCTCTCAATATATTTCCGTTTGCGGCAAAATTTAAATCTGAAAGTTCAAACTGACTTTCAGAAACTTCTAAATTAAAAGCAAGTTCATTAAAATCTATTCCTGAAGATTCCTGAAATTCAAGCTTATTAAATTCTGCTCCTGCAGTTTGGTTTCTTAAATAAATATCAAGTATTTCCAGGGTTAAATCCTGAAGTACAAGTGCTTCGGGATTAAATTCTCCCGTCTTTGGCCGGGCGTTATTTGCCAAATAAGTAATGTCATTAGACTGCAGGTTTATTTCCGCTACATCCACAGTCCATTCCGGCCATTGAAAACCTTCTTCTGCGGGAGGTGTTGCAACTTCTGTTGAATCTGCCGGAGTGTCGCCTTCCGTTGGAGAGCTTTTCATATCCATATAAATAATGGAGTTGTTTAAATCCAAATTATCGACCTCAATAACATTGTTTGCCAAATCCATAACCGGCGCCGAGGTATTTAATTCAGCAATATCAAAACGAGCCAGGATACCATCGGGAATAGATTCATATTCCCCGTTAACGTTGTTTATAGTTAAAGAATTAACAGAGATAAATGGCAGGGGCGCCTCTTCCTGCTCTGGTGATTCCGGAAAAGGTTTTGTCTGCAGATATTCAAAATCTGCATCAGAAAGACTTGCCGAAGCCACCTCAAAACGCATATTTTCGAGATCGGTTTCCTGCATAGCCACTTCCAGGTTTTTCATTTTTATCCCGGCAACCATACCTGTTACATCATCTTTATAGGTGATATCAAAGTTAGAGAGGTACACATCTCCTATAGAAATTTGCTGAGTAGCAGTTGTATCCTGTTGGGTTTCAGGGGCTGTTGTGGTGGTATCTGCAGGCATCATCGCATCCACCAAAAACTGAAAATTAAATCCTTCTACAGAATCTTTTCGGGTAATATTTGCCCTTAGTCCGTCCCATTCAAGTTCATCTACAGCTATTCCCTCACCATTAATAATTGGCCATAGCGGAATATCGGCTTCCAGCGACCTGGAATAAACCAGCGTATCACCCTGTTTGTCTTCTACATAAAGTCCCTGCACACTTATATCTCCGGAAAAAGTGATAAAAAGTTTATCCAGTTCTATAACAGTATTGGTCTTATCTGTTATTGAAGAAATAAATTTGTCCTTAATAATACCCTGCCCCCATGGACTGCGTACAAAAAGTATAACAAGAAGTAATAAAACAATAATTCCTGCCAGGATCTTAGCCAGGATTTTGAGGGTCTTAATAAGTATTCTTTTACTTTTTTTCAAATCTTCTAATGGTACAATTTTCAAAGCTATTACAAAGGCTGCTCATTAAGAAGTTTTGAAAGTTTATATTTTCTTAAGGTTCAATAAAAATTTGTTAAAACCTGTTTCGAAGACCTTAAACAATTCTAAATAAGAAATTCTATAACCCAAATTACATCATTTTCACCAGGAAAAACTGTGGCGAAATTTCACAGTTTCCTGCATATTTCCACAATTTTCAGCTCCCTAAAACAGCCGGCATTTGGAGCACATCAGCCATTTTAACACTGTGGTGATAAAACTGACTATCTTCGTAAAAAGCTGTAAATCAAAGTATTTCAGTATATATTACTCCTGTTCCTTATTATCCCTCGAAGGGTACTGGTGCAACTGTGGCATTATTCTGGAAAATATATCCTTACAATCTATTAACAGAAAAGAATCTAATCTAAATTTTTATTATGAAGAAAACGATCGCAATAACAGTATTATCAGCCGCTATGTTCGGTTCATGTGTTTCCAAAAAGAAATATGTGGCTTTGGAAAGTAATTTGAACGATACCAGAAGTGAATTGCAAAAAACACAAGTTGAAAAAGAAGAAATAGAGGGAAAATATGCAGCAATTGAATCTCGTGTAGCAGATTATAATGCGAAAATTAATTCTCTTCGTGAGTCTAATGACGAGAAAATGGAAATGAATGATCTTACGGCAATGTCTAATAACAACAAGAGGCAAATGAGGTCCACCATCGCAAAGATGGATCCCGAAGCCCTGCAAGGTGCTGAAACTCTTGAAGACTCTATAAACCTTGCCGTATCTTACAATTTAAAAAATACAATTTCTGAAGGTGGAGATGATGAGGACATTAATATAAGCGTAGACAAAACCGTAGTGATGATCGATGTTTCTGACAAACTTCTTTTTGGAAGCGGAAGCTATCGAATAAGTAATCAGGCGCATGATTTGCTTAAAAAACTTTCTGAAGTAATTAAATCTGAACCTACCATGGAGGTAATGGTAGAAGGACATACAGATTCCCGTACTATGGTAGAAAATTCTTATCTACAGGATAACTGGGATTTAAGTGTAAGAAGAGCCACTTCTATTGTACGTCTCCTACAGGATAAATATGGGGTTTCTCCAGAAAAACTTATCGCAGCAGGGCGTAGTAGCTATGATCCTTTAGTTGAAAATGATTCACCAGATAATATGGCCAAAAACAGAAGAACCAGAATTGTAATTCTTCCAAACCTTGACAAGTTTTTAGCTATGCTGGATTCCGAAGGGCAAATATAGAAAAGTAACCCCAACATTTTGGAAAGGGTAAAGTCCTCAGGGCTTTACCCTTTTTTGTTGCAAAATTATGCTGAAAAAGTTTCTCCCTGATCGTTTCTGATGGCTATTGGTACCAAGGGTAATGTCTTCACTATTAAAAATATATTACAGACCTCACAGGTTTTTAAAACCTGTGAGGTCTTTCTCATCATAGGGATAACGAATAAATGGAATGTATCGGTATAGGGTTAAACTCCTGATGACTTCAAACTTTTCTAATCTACGGTCTACCGCCTAAAGTCTGTTAAAAGCTTTAACGAGATTTTAACCGGTAATAAATGGCTGTTATCGATACAATCTTTACATTTAAGTAAATCCTTCTGGGGGTAATTCCAGCGAGGTAATAAATAAAAATTTGACCTTGAGGCAAACCCCGGGGCATTTAATTTAGATAATCGAGTAAAACAGAAAGATATGAGTAAAGCGAACGAAGATTTGAAGAGAGAACCAAAGGAAAAGAAAGAAGATTTGCCTTATAATCCTGATGTTACAAAAGAAGATAAACAGGCACTTAATGAAAAAGGGCACAGCATGAATAAAGGTCAGGACAAGGCACTGGACAGAGAGAATCCGGTAGACTTTACAGCAAAAAATCTGGATATTCCGGCGAGCAACGACAGTCTCCCCGATTCTGCTAAAAATCCGAATCCCGATGAGCAAAATTTTCAGTTTAATGAACGTGGAGCCAGACCAGATCGTGATAAGGCCAAAGATCATCCCGATTCAGAAACTGATAAGCCTTAATTTTCAGCGGAAAAGTCGCAATAACTTATTAGGAGAGGCTATTCAAAAATTTTTATTTCGTCATCTATTGTTTTACATGACGAAAACTGAGGTTTTTGGATAGTCTCTTTTTTTTCTAATTGTTTACCTGCTCTTCCATTCTTTGCAGTGTTGCTTTAGCTCTTTTAACAAGATTCCCGGCATCAATATTCAAAAGTGCTCCATCCTTCTTCAAAATTCTGCCGCCTACAGAAACAAATTCCACGTTTGCGGGCTGAGCTGCTTCAACTACTAAGTGATAAGGCTGCGTGCTTGCAGAAAAGTTCAGATCATTTTTCCTTAATAATATCAGGTCAGCACTTTTACCCGGAGTTACAGATCCTGTCTCCTTTTCGATACCTAGAAGTTTTGCAGCGTTGATAGTGGCCATTTTCAACACCTCTCTGGGATCTGTTGCAAATTCATCATTTGCTTCAGCATTACCAATATTCAGCAAAAGCTTTAAAACTGAAAGCAAATCAGCGTTACCAGAAAGTGCCGTGGTATCCACGCCTACTCCAAGGTTAATTCCACTATGCATTAGTCGGTTTACCTGCGGAAATCCAAATCCAATACGCATTTCGCTGTAGGGCGTCATTGTAATAGAAGCTCCCGATTCTTCGACTGCCACGATTTCTTCATCTGTAATAGCATTGGCGTGTATTATATTAACATCCTCACCCAGCAGGCCGATATTTGCCAATTTCGAGATCTGTCCTTTTTGTTCTTCATTAGAACTGGCATGAATGGTTATGGGCAGGTCTAATTCCCTGGCACGCGACCAATCTTCTTTTAGAAATTGGGAGTTGACAGATCGTGCGCCCAATCCAAGACTTATACCTTTATACTTTTCAACACCTTTAGTCGCCTGGAGCACCTTTTTAATCCCATCAAAATCTGTAGGAGTGTCAGAACTAAGGTCGCGGTAAGGACCATAAGCCACATGTCCGCGCATACCTGCTTCAGCAAGAGCATCAAAACTGGCCATTACATATTCCGGACTCCTGGCATTATGGTTGAAGTCATTTAAGCAGGTAATTCCACCATTAATAGCTTCAGCTGCAGCATATTTTGCGGCAAGTTTCATATCACGGGGACTGTAGAGCTTACTATAGCGCTCCGTCATTGGAAAATAGCCTTCGGCTTTGGTGTCGCCCGCCATGCTTCTTAACAGAGAAGTCCATAAATGCCAATGATTATCAATAAGTCCCGGCAGGAGAATAGCACCTTCCCCATCAATTATCTCAAAATCTGAATTATTGGTGAAATCTTCGGAAACAGATTTAATTATTCCATTTTCCACCACTACAGAGGCACGTTTGAAATCACCAATATCGTCATCCATAGAAAGCACCTGCGCATTTTTAATAACGAAATTTGTAATTTTAGAAGCCGCATCATTTATGGATCCATCTGTAAAAGCCAATATTTCTGAAGGTAAAAAGCCTGCTGCAGAAAAAGCTCCCGCCTTTTTTAAAAAATCCCTTCTTTTCTTGTCCATCTTCTGTTTTTATTAAAAATAAGGGAAAAATAGGAAAACTACCTCTTGAAGTTTAGCTATTTCAGATAAAGTCTTTCCTCCACGTAAAATACCTGGATTTACAGTTCAAATTGAAGAAGATCAGGGGTGTAAAATAGTTCTTAATTCAAATTTCCGCAGTAGAGAATTTGATCACTAGTGCAACAACAAGGCCGGCTCCCTACTTTATCAAATCATCAGTCTTACACTTTAAGACATGTGATAATTACTACTTTTTCTTTAATAATAAGAAATGATCAAGAGAATATTTTCCTGCTCCTGTAAACATTAGAAGAATAAAACCAAACATGTAAAGCAACGGTAATTCCTGCTTTCCAAAACCATCTGGTATGTGTACGATAAGCGCTGCCACGGCCATGGTGATAATAAGCGGAATTGCAGCCAGTCTTGTGGCGAAACCAAAAATAATAAGAACCGCACAAACAAATTCTGCAAAAACCGCCAGGGTAAAACTTACTGTTTCCCCCAAACCGATAGGATCTGCAAAAGCAATTTCTTCGCTGTTGAAAAAAGTAATAAGCTTCGGAATACCATGCGTAAGTATTAATGCTGAAATAGCTATTCTGAATATAAGGAGTGCGACATCTACACTTTGAAGATTTAAACTTGTTGAATAAGAATTTTTCATAGGGAGTTAAAATTTTGATGAAGATACTAATTTTAGGGAATAAAGATGCTTTTATAGAAATTATTGAGCGATGTAACTGCGCGATGAGTTATTTAGTTTTGTAAAAAACGGGAGATCACTTAAAATGGTTTAAGCCGGTACAATTTATACTAACCTGAGTTCGATTAATAATATGGAGTAAAAAGGAATAAAAATAGGTAGATTATTAGTATATTAAAGTGCTTAAAATCAATATTTTAACTAATAAACTACCTATG
>NZ_JAVRHO010000018.1:0-90140 GCF_031846515.1 Autumnicola lenta | reverse complement strand
TTATTTCTTTATCTGAAAATTTATAAGAGTAGGGCCTGCACTTAGATGATGCGTGTAGAGGGAAAATTTCACGTGAAAATCTAAATAGTACCTGAAAAACTATAAAAAATGTCTGGGAAGCCTCTCAACAGGATTTAACAAAAATTTACAGATGTATCTTTTTTTATGTTTTAGTTTTGTGTGTTAAACTCTAATAGTCTAAATAGTGTGTATAAGACGTTTTTCAAACCTTTACTAGATTTTTTATTAGCATTTTTTGGGTGTGTTGTTTTATCCCCAATTTTTCTTCTGATTACTATTACTCTTTTTGTCTCTAATAAAGGAAATCCTTTCTTTTTTCAGACTAGACCTGGTAAAAATGCTCGTTTATTTAAAATAATAAAATTTAAGACGATGAATGATCAAAGGGACGTAAATGGTAATTTACTTCCTGATTCAGAAAGACTCACTGGAATTGGGAAATTTATCAGAAAAACTTCTCTAGATGAAATACCACAACTTTTAAATGTTCTTAGATTGGATATGAGTTTAATAGGACCCCGGCCGTTACTTCCTGCCTACCTAAAGCTGTATACAGAAGATCAAAATCAACGACATCTTGTAAGGCCTGGAATAACAGGCCTGGCTCAGGTAAAAGGAAGAAATTTAATTAGTTGGAATAAAAAGTTTGAATACGATGTTTGGTATGTGAAGAATGTTTCCTTCATGCTTGATGTGAAAATTTTTTGGTGGACTGTCCTAAAGGTGGTTAAGTCCGAAGGAGTGAATATGGCAAATATGGCTACAACAGAACCTTATAATGGAAAAAATTAGTGTCTACGGGGCAAGTGGTCATGCCAAAGTCATCATAGATATCCTTCATTCCAATGGGAATGCTATTTCTTATGTATTTGATGATAATCCAGCTATTGAACAAATTTTGGATTATGAAGTTGTTCATCAGCCTACAACAGATAAGGTGATGCAAAATTTCATTATTATAGGCGTAGGAAATAACAGGATAAGGAAAGAAATTGCAGTTCTAATAAAAGGTAAATACGCCTCCTTTATTTCACATTCTTCTGCTATTATTTCCCCTTCAGCTAAAATAGGAAAAGGTACCGTGGTTATGGCGAATGCTTCTGTTAATGCGGAAGCTGTGGTTGGCGAACATTGCATTATAAATACCGGTGCTGTGGTGGAGCATGAAGCAATTTTAAAAGATTTTGTACATATTTCACCAAATGCGTCCATTGCAGGCAATGTTCAAATAGATGAGGGAACTCAAATTGGTCTGGGAGCTTCTGTAATTCAAAATATAAACATTGGCAAATGGGCAACAGTAGGGGCTGGTGCTGTTGTAATAAATGATGTGCCGAATTACGCTACTGTTGTAGGTAACCCGGGTAAAATAATTAAATTTAATAAGATATATGAAGCAAAATAAAATATGGCTTTCTTCTCCACATATGGGAGGAAATGAACAAACATATATAAATGAGGCCTTCAAGGAGAATTGGATTGCTCCCTTGGGACCTAATGTAACTAGTTTTGAAAAAGATCTTGAGAATTATTTACAGGAGAATGTAAAGGTAGCAGCTTTAAGTTCAGGGACCGCTGCATTGCATTTAGCACTAATTATGCTTGGAGTGGAAAGAGAAGATGAGGTGATATGTCAAAGTCTAACCTTTGCAGCGTCGGCTAATCCTATTGCTTATTTAGGAGCCACCCCTGTTTTTGTAGATAGTGAAGAAGAAACGCTAAATATATGTCCTAAGGCGCTTGAAGATGCAATAGAAGACAGAATTAAAAAAGGTAAAAAACCTAAAGCAATTATAGGAGTGCATTTGTATGGGATGCCTTACAAAGTAAATGAAGTACATGCTGTTGCCAAAAAATATGATATTCCGGTAATAGAGGATAGTGCAGAGGCATTGGGCAGTTCGTATAATGGACAGAAATGCGGTACATTTGGTGATTTGGCAATTTTATCATTTAATGGTAATAAAATTATTACAACATCTGGTGGTGGAGCTTTGGTTACAAAGGATATTGAAAAGAAAGACCAAGCCATTTTTTTAGCCACACAAGCAAGAGATGATGCGCCGCATTACCAACACAGTCAGATAGGATATAACTACCGGTTAAGTAATATTTCTGCAGGTATTGGTCGCGGACAAATGGAAGTTCTTGATGTGCACGTTAAAGCCAGACGCCAGATGAACGATTTTTATAAAGGTGTCTTCAAAGATGAAGAGGGGGTGAAAGTTTTTAGTGAACCTACAGACAATTACTTCTCTAACCACTGGTTAACTGTTATTCAAATCGATAAACTGAAAAATGGTTTGAAACGGGAAGATTTAAGATTACATCTTCAGGAAAAAAATATTGAAAGTCGTCCTTTGTGGAAGCCTATGCATTTACAACCGGTATTTAAAAATGCACCCTATTATGGGAGTGAAATAGCATCAAGTGCTTTTAAAAACAGCTTGTGTCTACCATCAGGATCAAATCTTCTAGAACAAGACAAAAAAAGAATATCAGAAGCTATTAACGATTTCTTGAACTAACGGAAATTTGAAAATCAAGTAAATTTTGATTCTCTCTTATTTCTGAAGAACCAGATGAAGTAGTTGAACATCTGGTCCGAGTCCGTTCGATATTTATATTTTTGAAAGCACAAGGTTCATATGGATTTCAGGTTCCGCATTAAAAATTTCTTTCACTACTTCAATTATTTTTACCAATACTTGAGATACAGAATTTTTATTGCAATTTTTTTAAGTTTACTGGTGGGGCTTTTAGATAGCGTAGGAATCGCTCTTTTCATTCCGCTTTTTAAAATGATATCTTCAGAAGAAAATACGGGAGATCCTGTTAATACTGAATCAAGTTCAGACTTTATCAGCTCTTTTATAGTAGACAACCTGGGAGTTGCTCCTTCTCTTTTTAATTTTTTCTTGCTGATTTTTACCTTTTTCATACTTAAAGGTATAGCGAAATATTTTGAAGCTTATATGCGCATACTGTACCAGCAATCATTTATGAGGAAGATCAGGGTCTCAAATATTGATTTATTTGGGAATTCTAGCTTTAATGCTTTTCTAAGAGCTGATACAGGAAGAATTCAAAATACATTTAGTGGGGAAGTGCAACGGGTAAATAGTGCTTACAAATTTTATCTGAAAACAGTCCAGATGGGAGCTCTGGTATTCGTCTATATAATTCTTGCTTTAGGAGCTGATTGGAAGTTTACATTGTTGGTTATTTTTGGGGCGTCTTTTCTAAACCTTATATTTCGTAGATTATACAAGCAAACCAAATTTTTTTCTCGACAGTACACTTTGGAGTCTCATAAATTTCAAAACTTGCTCGTTCAAACCGTGCACTTCTTCCAGTATTTAAAAGCTACAGGTCTAACGGAAATTTATAATCAAAAACTTAAAAAAAATATTCTGAAAGTTGAGGCTGTTCAACAAAAGCTGGGAAAAGTAGATTCCCTCTTGGCTGGACTTCGCGAACCCTTGACAATTCTGGTTATTTTCGGGGCTATATTTGTAAATATCTATGTGTTTAATGAGAATTTGGGAAACATTTTACTTAGTCTTATCCTGCTTTACAGAGGAATAACTTTTTTTATTGGCGTACAGGAACAATGGAATTCTTTTTTGTCAACTTCAGGATCTCTGGACAATATGAAAATTTTTACATCAGAACTTAAAAAAAATAAAGAACAGAATGGAAATCAAATCTTTTCGTCATTTGCGAATTCTCTAGTCTTAAGAAATCTTTCTTTTGGATTTCATATGAAGGAACCCATACTTCAAGATATAAACCTAACGATTTACAAAAATGAAACCATTGCCATAGTCGGGGAGAGTGGTGCGGGAAAGTCTACTTTAATGAATATTTTGGCCGGTCTGGTAAGGCCGGTAAGTGGTGAATATAAAATAGACAATTTAAATATTAATGAATTGAATCTTAATAGTTTTAGAAGTCGTATAGGTTATATTTTGCAGGATGCAGTAATATTTAATGATACTGTTTTTAATAATATTACTTTTTGGGCACCAAAAACTGACAAAAATTTTAGAAGATTCCGGTGGGCGGCAGAAAAAGCTGAAATTTTACAATTTATAAAGGATTTGCCTCAACACGAAGAAACTGTTTTAGGATCAAACGGGATAAATATTAGCGGAGGGCAAAAACAGCGTCTCTCCATTGCACGTGAGCTTTACAAGGATGTAGATTTTCTGTTTATGGACGAAGCAACATCTGCATTAGACGGTGAAACTGAAGCTGCTGTACAACAGAATATTAAGAATCTAAAGGGCGAATACACAATTATTATCATTGCTCACCGTTTGGCAACCGTGAGGGATGCAGACAGGATTGTACTGATGGATTCCGGTAAACTGTCTGCCCAGGGATCTTTTCAGCAACTTTACCATAATTCAGAGGAGTTTCGTGCAATGGTGGCACTTCAAAACCTGAGTAATTAAAAGAGGATGGAAAACCAAGCTTTTGCAGCCTTTGTGATTACCTATGAGCGGACTGATATCTTGCTCGAAACAATTAACATTATTCGTAACCAAACTTTTCCTCCTGCTTATGTGCTCATTGTCGATAATAGCGTTTCAAAGGGAACAGAGAAAGCAATTGAGTCTTTGATCTCCCCAAAATTTGAATATTTTAGGGTAGGTTATAACAGTGGGCCTGCAGGAGGGGCTAAAATTGGCTTACAAAGAATATGTGAACTTGGTTTTAAGTGGGTGTATTGGGGAGACGATAATGATCCTCCACGGGATTTGGACGTTTTTAGGGAGATGTTCTTATCAATAAAAGAGATAGAGGGCCGAGGTATAAAGCTTGGTATTTTTGGAGGCAAAGGAGGGACTTTTAACAAGTATTCTGGAAGAATTAAAGCTTTGACGAATAAAGAACTAAAAAAAGAAAAGTTTGCTAAAGCAGATTTTGTTCCTGGAGGTCATACTTTAATAGCAAATACGGAAGTGGTCAAAAAAGGATTATTGCCCAATGATAAATTATTTTTCGGTTTTGAAGATCTGGATTTTTCTCTGAAGGTAAAAAAGGCCGGATTTGAAATTCTGGTGCATTCCGATTCCTGGCTGAGGGCAAGAACTAAACATAATGATTTGGCAGAAAATTACAGGTGGCGCAATACCTCCTTTGGAAAATCAGAACTGCTGCTGCGTGAATTTTATAGCACAAGAAGCCTCTTAGACATTTTCTATAAGAATAAGTTCTATTTTGCTTTCGGCTATCTACTATTTAAATCGATAGGAAAAATGCTTTTAGGATTCCGGCACGGCGGGGGTTATGGGAAAAAGCTTTTGAGTACACAATTTGCAGCGATAAGATCTTTTATTAGGAGTGATTTTGGAAAAGAACAGGATCCATTTTCCTTGAAAGGGAAAAGCTTATAATTTAATTATCTTTGTAGAAAGGATCACTTATGCTTAACATTGATCACAAGGAAAAAATTGCTTTTCTTGATTGTACCCTTCGCGATGGAGGATACTATACTAATTGGGATTTTGATGATGGGTTACTCGATGATTATCTCGAAAAAGCAGGCAAACTACCAATAGATTTTATTGAAATTGGATATCGTTCAAAGACTATAACAGATTATAGAGGAGCCTTTTATTACTCGCCAAAATTTCTTCTTGAATATTGTAAGGGAAAAACAGATAAGAAGTTCGCAATTATATTGAATGAAAAGGAAATTCAGTTACAGGATCTGGACGAACTTCTGAATCCCTGCAAAGGCTTAATTTCTTTAGTGCGTCTAGCGGTGGCTCCTTCAAATCTCTCCAGGGTTGTAGAATTAGCAGAAAATATAAAAGCGCGTGGTTTCCTCGTTTCTGTAAATTTAATGTACGCCAGTAAATGGCAGGATAATCTGTATTTAGAAAAAAGTTTAAAGCGGTTAAACACTATCTTAGATTATTTTTATGTAGTTGATTCTTATGGAGGTATGCATCCTTCTGAAGTTGCAGAGGTCTTTAGAAAGTTAAAAGGAATACTGGATACTTCATTGGGGTTTCATGGGCATAACAATATTGAAATGGCACTCATTAATAGTTTAACAGCTTTAAATTCAGGGGCAACAATAGTAGACGGAACGATTACTGGAATGGGTAGAGGGGCAGGGAATTTAAAAACGGAACTCTTTTTAACCATACTACATCAAAAATACGGTGTTAAGGTTAATTTTGATATTTTAAATGAGTTAAGTGATCTGTTTTTAGAAGTAAAAAAGGAGTATGGTTGGGGAACTAATTTGCCTTATATGGTCTCGGGAGCTTATTCTTTGCCGCAAAATGAAGTCAGAGGACAGGTAAAGAAACGCTTTTATTCTCTTAACGCAGTAATTTCCGAGGTTGGTGAAATTGGTATTGTAGAAAAGAATCAAAGTATACCCTTCCTTAATAAGAAGAAGGATATAAACGAATTCCTTCTGATTGGTGGTGGGAAGACGCCTCAGAAGTTCTTTGGAGTAATTAGGGAGTTTTTGAGAAAGAATCCGGAAATAGGAATAATTCATTCCAGTTCAAAGAACATAGAAGTTTTTGCAGATTTGGCTAATTTTCAGATTCATTGTATTGGTGGTATGGAAATGAACCGACTGCAGCATAAGCTAACTTTGGATCAACTGAAGAGCAGGATTTTTGTTGTATCTCGCAAAAAAAATTCGGCATTTAATTTTCCGGAAGTATACAAAAATCACATAAGAAGGATATCCGAAGGAAATTTTCAAGACCGCTATGAACTCTCCGCTACTGCTATGGCTGTGGATATTGCCAATTTTTACAAAGCAAATATGATAATGCTGATAGGGTACGATGGATACGATTATGGTGCTACAAAAGAAGAGTTGGAACTTTTCAAGGAGAATCAGTGTATTTTTGATGCTGTTGAAACGGAGGGAATGCAAATTTTTTCCGTTACTTCCACAAAATACGAGATCACTACTAGGTCAATATTTTCTTTAATTTAGCCGTATATGGGAGTTTCAGTGTTTCTTCCGGTTAGGAGAGGGAGTGAAAGAGTTGCTCACAAAAATACCCGAAAATTTGCGAATTTTAAAGGTGGTTTGTTAGAGTTTAAATTACTTCAGTTAAAAAAACTGGAAGCTGTAGAAGAAATAGTGTTGTCTACTAATGACGAAATTTGCCAAAAAATAGGCCTTTCTTACCAAAAAGAAATTAGAAATTTAAAAGTTATTGAACGACCAGAGAAATTGGGGAATTCTACAACTAATTTAAAAGATTTGATCAAACACGCGGGAGAAGTTTCAAATTCGGAAGATATTCTTTGGACGCATGTCACTTCACCATTCTGTGATACTCTGATTTATCAAAATGCTGTTAAATTATTCTATAAAAACAGGAAACTTGGTTATGATTCTTTAATTTCGGGCAGAGAATATCAGGATTTCCTCCTGGATAGCAGGACCGGGGAAATCGTTAATAACTCCACAATTTTGGACTGGCCCAGAACTCAGGATTTAAATAATTGGTTTGAAATTAATAATGGGATCTTTCTTACTGGAAAAGACAACTTTAAAAATGGCAAACGAGTGGGGTCAAAACCTTTCTTATTTGAAATGGGTAAGATTGCTTCTCTTGATATAGATCATGATGAGGATTTTGTATTAGCAGAATTGGTGTATGAAGGAATTTATAGATAAAACAATAATTTTGTGGGATTGTGATGGAGTTATACTGGATTCCATGGAGATTCGTGCAAAGGGTTTTCGGGATGTTCTTCGCGCTTTTCCAGAAGAAGAGGTTGATTTACTGCTGAATTATCACGAGGAGAATGGAGGGCTTTCCCGTTATGTGAAATTTGAATATTTCTTTGAAACCATTCGAAAAGAAGAGGTCAAGAAGCAGGTAATAAATGAATATTCTACTGCATTTTCAAACATTATGAAACAGGAACTTGCCTCAAGAAGTAGATTAAACCAAGAGGTTATAGATTTTTTAGTAGATAATCATGAGCGATTTAAAATGCACATTGTATCAGGATCAGACGGTGATGAACTACGTTACCTTTGCAAAAAACTAGGAGTGTCTAAATATTTTCTATCTATAGAAGGATCACCAGTGCCTAAAATTAAGTTGGTTGAAGACCTTATGAAAAGGAATAATTATGTAAATAAAGAAACCTGCTTAATTGGAGATTCAGTAAATGACCAAGAGGCAGCGCAACTTAATAATATTGATTTTTTTGGTTATAACAACCTGGAGCTGGAGAAAAGTGGTAAGTCGTATTTATATTCTTTTAATGAAGCTTAAATCTAATATTTATGGGGGGCTACGAATGGCCTTTTCAATAAAGGTTTTTAATTCAAAAAAAGAATTTTCCGGAAAAAAGGTGGCGATTGTAGGTGCTGCAGACTCTGTTTTTCAGGAATGTAATGGTTCGCTAATAGATAAATACGACATCGTGGTTAGGGTTAATAAAAGTCCACACGCGTGGAGTAAAGAAGATGCAAAATTTGTCGGATCTAAGTTTACATTTTTGTACCACAGTTTTTACGAAAATGAACTAAGTGGCGGTGGAAAAATTGATTGGGGACGTTATAATAACCTTGGAATTAGAAAAGTTGTGAACCCTAATTGTACACGAAAGGGTTTACTGGCACATTTTAATTATTATAAACGAAATAAACATAAGAAGAGAACATACATATTAGATAGAGTGTCCTATGAGGAAGTGGCAACTGGTTTAAATAACTACATTCCCACTATCGGGTTTTCTGCATTGTCCTCTGTTCTTCAGGCACAATGCCAGGAAGTTTTTATAACTGGCTTTACATTTTTTAAGACACCTTATGCCAATAATTACAGGCCTCATTTAGAAAAAATGGAAGATAATAAAACTCATATTCGGAAACAGGGATTGCATGATCCGGAATTGGAATTTCAACTTTTTACGGAAGTCTTAAATCATTCTCCTTGTAAGAAGATTTTAATGGACCAACCCTTAACTAAATTAATGGAAGCAGCATCTTTATGACGATATTGTATTATAGTACTTCCTTTTATGCTAATCATGGCGGTAGCGTTCAATCCATTGAATTTTATGAGAATCTGGATCATGTAAAGGCTGTAGATAAAAAGATTTTATTTCCAGAAAGAAAGGTGAAAAGGGTTTATTCAAACGTGTCAAATAATTTTTTACGTCGCTTTCTCAGAAGAATTTCACTTCTACAGATACTTTTTTTCTATAGGAGAAATAATTTCCATTTAAAGAACTTAAAGAAAAAAATAAAAGATTCAAATCCTGATGTAATTATTTTTCAAATGGATTCAAATTTTCTTCAGATTGGGAAAATTAAAGAATCTTTTCCAGAGAAACTGGTTTGTACTCAAATTAATGGTTCCCCTTTTGACGAACCTTTTAAAAATATAGCTTTTAAAAATTATTTTCTTAAAAATCAGCGTGAGTCCTATGAGAACTCTGATTTAAATTTTTTTATATCTGAATTTTCTCGAGAAAGGGTTATGGGGGGAGCTGTTGATTATTCTAGGGATGTGGTGATATATAACGGAACAGATCCACAAAAATTTTTTCCCATAAAAGAGAAAAAGAGCCTACGTGAAAAGTGGAAATTCCCAGTGGAAAATTTTATTCTGGGCTATATTGGCACCTTGGATTTTCATAAGCAAATTATAGACTTAATAGAGGTATTTTATGAACTTGATCTAATTTATCATAATCTTTTTCTCGTAATAATTGGAGATGGTCCGGCATTTGCTAAGATTCAGGATAGAATTAGAAATTTGAGGTTGGAAGATAAAATTCAAATGACAGGTTGGATTGACCATCAATATATTAATGAAAATATTAATTGCTTTGATTTAGCTGTTCATCATTACGCCAGTAATTATATGAATCCACTCAAAATTTTTGAATTTCTGGCCGCTGGATTGCCAGTATTGGCACCGGATATTCCATCTGTTCGTAATACTTTTAAAGATAAAGAAGATTTGTTGCTAACGGGAAGTGAAAAGGGAGAATTAAAGCAGAAATTAGAGCTAATGATAAGCGATAACAATTTGAGAAAGAAGTTATCCTCTAATCAGTACCTAATTAAGAATATTGAAAAAAATTATACATGGAAAAGATATGCCGAACGCATTGTATCCCAGATGCAAGAAAAATTAAATGAAAAAGATGAAAATATAGTAGGTATTTAGAATTGTTAAAAAACTAAGAAGATGTGTTAAATTCTATGTTTAAAATAGCAAATGTAATAATCTTGTAAAACATCTTAATATGAAACGGGAGAATTTATGAAATTAGAAAAGTTACAGAAAGAATAGGGCAGTTGTACATTGGGAACAACAGAAGGGCTATTTCATAAACCCTGAAATTCAAACCAGAATGTAAGTTTCTTTTATAAATATTTCTTTCTTGGCAGTACCTTAATTACATCTCCCCGTGTTTTATTTTTCTCTACTTAGAAATGGTACCTTTCAAGATACTGGTTAGGTTAATTTTTTTTTTAATTGAAATTAAATTACATATTAAAAGAACAGGTTATTTGATAAGCGCTTAAGAAGAATAAAAGCATATTTGTCTATAGCTTTTCATAAGTTATTTCTTTTAATCAATTGACAGCATACGCCTAAGATTAATGAGAGATTTCAACTTTTTAAAGAGTAGTGCATAGGAATGATTGTGTGGAATAAATGTATCTATTATCTGGGAGCTGATATTCTGAGTTTAGAGAAAGCTGAGAATGGCTTTATTTGGTTTCGTTGGAGTGACTAATAGAATGTAATAGGAACAAATCGGGGAATGAGTAAAATAAGCAGAACATGAATATAAAATTAGCTTAAAAAACATGAGGAATCAGGTACAAAAGGCTCTCAAGAACATTTTATCTGGTCAGGATAATTCATTAAATATTAGAAATATAAAATATCTTCCGAGGTGGGCTATATTTTTAATAGATATAGTTTTGGTGGCGGTTTCTACAACCTTTACTGCTGTCATTCTTTTTAATCTTACTTCAAGTAGTTATATTTTCTTGGATATGATCGAAAAGGCGACCCTTATTTTGGCCATAAATATATCCTATTTCTACATCTTCAAAACTTATGCTGGAATTATCAGGTACTCTTCTAACATTGATGCACTTAAATTATTGTTGGCCACCATAAGTTCCTTTTTTACGCTTCTTATTATAAATTATATAACCTTTTTTATAGTTGGGCGAAAAATTTTCTTAGTAGGTGGTTTAATAATTAATTTATGGATATCATTTTCTTTGCTTTTTCTATTCCGATTGGCTGTGAAGCAGGTATACGAATATTTTAAAACGATCCAAAAGAATGAAGATCTTATAAGAGCTGTGATCTTAGGGGCAGATGAAAATGCAATTTCTATAGCGGGCGCACTGGATATAGAACATCCTAGAAGGTTTAAAATTGTGGGATTTTTAACAAAAGAAGATCATAACAAAAATATACGGTTATTGGATAAGCCGGTTATAAGGCATAAGAAAAAAGTTTATAAAGAAGTGAAGTCAGTAAATGCAGACGCAGTCATTTTTTCTGAAAGTAATTTTTCTGCAGAAGAGAAATATAGAATTGTAGAAAACTGTTTAGAAAATGGAGTAAGTGTATACAACGCTCCCATAGTTTCAACTTGGGGCGTGGATAAGCCTATTGCTCAAAAGGTCAAGAGTTTACAAATAGAAGATTTGCTGGACCGGGAGCCTATTAAACTGGATGTACAAAATAAGATTGACCAGTTAACTGGGAAGACAATATTGGTAACTGGAGGTGCCGGCTCCATTGGAAGGGAGATTGTAAGGCAGGTGGCCGAATATAACCCTAAGAAGTTAATAATTCTTGATCAGGCTGAAACCCCTCTACATAATGTGCAGCTTGAGATAGAAGCGAAATTTCCGGATCTTGCATATAAATGTATTATCTGTGATGTGGGGAATAACAGAAGGTTGGATTTAATGTTTCAGAATAACAAAATTGATGTAATTTATCATGCAGCTGCATATAAGCATGTTCCTTTGATGGAGGAGAATCCTCATGAAGCAATTTTTGTCAACATTCGAGGAACAAAGAACCTGGCTGATCTTGCATTAAAATATGGAGCAGGGCATTTTGTGATGATATCGACTGATAAGGCCGTCAATCCCAGTAATGTAATGGGGGCTTCAAAAAGAGCTGCGGAAATGTATGTACAATCTCTCTATCACAGTCAGAAGATGAAGGGAGTGGAGACTACAAAATTTATTACAACCCGCTTCGGAAATGTTCTTGGTTCCAATGGTTCTGTCGTTCCCCTTTTTAAAAAGCAAATAGAAAAAGGAGGGCCGGTAACCATAACACATCCCGGAATTATACGTTATTTTATGACGATTCCTGAAGCGTGCCAGCTAGTATTGGAAGCCGGCGCAATGGGAAAAGGCGGCGAGATTTTTGTGTTTGATATGGGGGAACCGGTAAAGATTATGGACCTGGCAATTAAAATGATAAAATTGGCCGGTTATGAGCCGAATAAACACATCAAAATAAAAATCACCGGTCTTCGTCCCGGTGAGAAATTATATGAAGAACTGTTGAATGATGAATGTAAGACCCTGCCGACCCATCATAAAAAAATTATGATCGGGCAGGATGTGGTACGTGATTATGAAGCTATAAATGAAAAGATCAACAAAGTTATAAAATCTGCTAATAAGCTAAAAAGCGACAAAGTAGTCGCAAAATTGAAGGATCTTATACCAGAATTTATTAGTAACAACTCCTCCTTTCAAAAACTTGATAAAGTCCTGGAAAATAAAAATCCTGAGAACTTGCACCAATAGATTTTAGGGAAAAAGAACAGTCATATTCCTTTATCATTATATATTTGCACTTTTTATTTTCTATTATGAAAAAATTACTGTTATTATCATTTCTCCTTTTGTTTTTTATTAGTTGTTCTACTCGTGACGAAATTGTCTATTTCCAAAACTCTAAGCAGTTGGAAGGAATGGAAAATATTCTTGAGTACGAACCTACAATACAACCTAATGATGTGTTACGTATAAATGTATCTTCTCAAATTGAAGAAATAGTCGCTCCTTTTCAAAATCGTAATTCTCAAAGTTCCGGAGGCGGAGGCGGACAGAATTTAGCTTTAACAGGTTATCTGGTAGATCCTGAAGGATTTATTCAATTCCCTGTTATTGGAGAAGTGGAAGTAGGAGGAAAAAAAAGAGGAGAGGTTCAAAAACTTCTTCAGGAACAAATAAGAAAATATGTTACTGACGCTGTCGTGGATATTCGTATAGTCAATTATAGCGTTACGGTAATTGGAGAAGTTAATGCCAGGGTTCCTGTTAATGATGGGCGCATTTCTATGCCGGAACTTTTAGCTACGGCCGGAGGTATTCCTTATACAGGTTTACGGGAAAATATTTTAGTGATAAGGCAAATCAACGGTGTGAAATCTGTAGGTAGGGTGGACATGACGGAAGCCGACATTTTCTCTAACCCTTATTTTTATTTACGCCAAAACGACATTGTGTATATTGAGCCAACTTATAGAAGGGTCAAGTCTGCCGGTTTTTTTACCAGTTATCAGGGAATAATATCTATAGGAACGACCATAATAAGTTTATACTTACTAATAAACAATCTTTAAATAATATGGAAGAACTCAATGACTATAATGAGAAAAGCGAAGAGTCCAATTTTGATTTAAAAGCGGAGCTTTTTAAGTATCTCACGCATTGGAAGTGGTTGTTGTTAGGACTATTATTAGGTGGAGCTGTGGCTTATTTATATAATCGCTATACTATCCCTAAGTACTGGACGGAGTCTGCATTAATGATTTTAAAGAGTGATGATAACAATGCTTCGAGTGTTTTACCTTCTGGTTCTGCTGGTGCTTCAATTATAAAATTATCAGATAATAGTTTAGAAAATCAAATAGTTACTCTTAAATCCAAAAGCTTAATTACAGAAGTAGTTGATGAGCTTAAATATAATGTTTCCTATTTTATTGAAGGAAATGTTATTACTGTGGAAGCCTATAAAAATAGTCCTGTTGTCATTAATTTTATTACTCCTGATTCAGTGGTGCACGAAGCTTCAAAGAGCTTTTTTATTTATCCCGAATCTAATAATACTTTCCTCTTAAGGGAAGACGGCGCAGAGAGTTCAAGTACATATGAACTTGGGCAGGTTATTGAACTCGACGAATTGAGGTTTACAATAGATCTAAGGGAACAATCTTTTGAAAATAATTTTGACCAGAGCAATCCTGTGAATATTCGTATTACGCCTTTACGTCAGGTTGCAAAGAGCTATGTTTCAAAACTGATTGTAGAGCAAAAAGGGAGGGCTAAGGATATTTTATCTCTTCAGGTAACACAGGAATCGAGTAGGAAGTCTGAGGATTTCCTGAATGCGTTGATGATCAATTTTAATCAGAATGGGATTGAAGACAAGCGGGAGGTGGCAGAGAACACCACTGCTTTCATTCAGGAAAGATTAGAAATTATCACCCAGGAACTAGATTCTGTAGAAGGAGGTATGGCCAGTTTCAAGAGGGAAAACCAGATCATGGATGTTGGTAGTGGAGCAGCCAGGTTTCAATCTCGTTTTTCTTCAGTGGAAGACGAGTTATTCGCCCTGGAAACTCAGATTGAATTAATAGAATCTGTTGGTCAAAGATTACAAGCGCAAAGGGATTATTCCTTACTACCTTCTGATATAGGAATTGCAGAAGCGGGTATTTCTACACAAATTAATAATTATAATACGCTTGTACTTGAGAGAAATGCTTATCTGGACAATGCGACTACCGAAAATCCTGTTATTGAAACCATAACCCAGCAGCTGGATGCATTAAAAGAAAATTTATTAGAAAATATCCAAAGTTCAGTCAACTCTCTTATTATTAAAAGAGATGAACTGATGGAACGCGGCCAAATCGCACAGAGTCAATTTAATGTCTTTCCTGGTCTGGAAAAAGGGATGCGGGGAATTGCTCGTCAACAACAGGTAAAAGAGCAGCTTTATTTATTTTTGCTCCAGAGACGCGAGGAAGCAGCAATATCTTTTGCTTCAACCTCTTCGGTTTCCAGGGTGATTGACCCTGCCTATACCGTGAATGAGCCGGTGGATCCAAAGCCCTGGCTTATTCTCTTAGGAGGATTTTTGGTTGGATTACTCATTCCTATCCTGGTAATTTTTGTAAAGAATCTTTTAGACACTAAAGTGCACCATAAAGGTGATTTACAACCTCTTCTTAAACAGGTGCCGTTCATTGGAGAAGTGCCCAGAATAGCTGCTGGCCAAAATGACATAATAGGCTTGAACGATCGTTCACCTTTGGCTGAATCTTTTAGGATCCTTAGAACCAATATGGCATATCTGGTGCAGAAAAAGGAAGATAAAAAAGGAGAGGTTATTTTTGTGACATCTACTATTAAGGGAGAAGGTAAAACTTTTATATCCTACAATTTGTCAAGAACTTTTGCCAGTACAAATAAAAAGGTATTAATTATTGGTGCGGATATACGAAATCCCAAATTACACCGATATACTGAAAAACTGGTGTCGGATAAAGGATTATCAGATTATCTCTATGACTATGATCTTACTGAAGAGGAGATTATTTTGAGTTCTCAGGAAGAAGGATTGAAGGTAGATATTGTGCTTTCAGGCTCTATACCTCCTAATCCCGCAGAGCTTTTTATGAACGACAGGATGAAGAAGCTACTGGATTTTGCTGCTTCTCAATACGACTATGTAATTGTAGATACAGCTCCTACCATGATTGTGACAGATACTCTATTGATTAGTCCCCTGGCCGATACTACTGTTTACGTCACCCGGGCCGAGCATACCGAGAAGAAATTACTGGATTTTCCAAAGGATCTTAAGAAGCAAGGGAAGTTAAAAGGTTTGGCTGTCATATTAAATGATGTGGATTATTCTAAATTTTCTTATGGCGCCAAATACGGCTATTCTTATGGATACGGTTATGGGTACGGGCAGGACGAAGAAAGCAGATTTAAAAGGTTCTTTAGAAATCCTTTTAAACGTAGTTAAAAGAGATTTATACTGTTTTCCAAAACAGGATGGAGTAAGCGCATCTTTTTTTCAGAAAGTCTTATAGTTTCTATCTTCTTTAAGTGTTCCATTCTATGGCAATCGCTACTAATAACATCTATTAATCCTTTCTCCAGTAACTGAAAAGCTATTTTTTGAACTCCGGATCCATAATGTCTTGTTAGGGATAACATATTCAGCTGCAATTTGCAGCCTCTCGATTTTAATTCTTCGAATTTGTGAAGACTTTTTGAATGAAAGTAGGGGTATCTTTCCGGATGCGCTAAAATGGGTTTAAAGGACTTGTTCTGGAGCTTAAACAAAATCTCATTAAGATTAATGGGTGGCTGGAAATAAGACATTTCTACTAAAATATGTTTGCCGTCGATAGAAAGAACTTTATCGGATTCTAAAACGTCCAGAAAATGTTGATCCATCATATATTCAGCTGCCGCCCTGATCTTTACCCCTTCAGGTAGACTGGCTTTGATCAAATTAAGGGCTCCCTTTATGGTATCAGGAGTATTAGGATAATACTCGCCCATGACGTGAGGAGTGGCAACAAAATCTTTAACCCCAAAATTGCCAAATTCTCGTATCAACTTTATCGTCTCCTCAACAGAGTCGGAACCATCATCTATATTAGGTAGAAGATGGTTGTGAAAATCTGTAAAATTCTCCAGATGATCTGCTAAATACTGTTTTTTCTGAAAAATGGAAAGCATCTCTTTATTTTTACTCAACAAAATTACATAATTTTATCCCGATAAACCTTTTTCCCGGTGCCCAAACTTACCACCTGCTTTATGAAGTTTCTGAAGATATTTTCTGTTATATTTTTTCTCACCCAATTTAATGCTTCTTCACAGAGCCTCCAGTATTCGTTGGACATTAACACTTATGGCACTGCATACTCGCAGGATGAATCACCATTTTGGATACATAGCAACAAGAGGGGGAGAGTGAATGAATCTTCTAATTTTTTCGGTTTGATTAACGGCAAGGCGATTTATTCTTTCAGTGAAAATGCTTCTCTTGAAGTTGGTATGGGTATTCTATATCATGACGGCTATAATAGTTCCTTGAAATTTGATGAATCCTATGTAAGTTTTTTAAATTCGTGGATAGAGATTACAGCAGGGAGAAAGCAAAAGGAGGAGTTGTATCTCGGACTCAGTGCGAGTAATGAAAATATTCTATGGTCTTTAAATGCTAGACCTTTATTAGGTATCCTGGCAAAGACAAAAGATCCTGTTTTTCTGTTTAATGACTACGGTTTAGGCTTTACAGCTTCTTTTGGTGAATTTTTCTTAGATGATGAACGCTTTGTTCAGAATGTTCGTGTCCATCATAAGAGTTTTAACTTTGTATACAAATCTGCTGGTAATTTTCAGGTTTCTGCAGGCTTACAGCATTATGTTCAATGGGCAGGTGTATCACCGGAATTTGGAGAATTATCTAATGATTTTCAAAGCTACTTGAAAATTTTCTTAGGTATGCAGGGAGATTCTGAACAGGAGGCGGAAAACGCTGAGGGTAATCAGATTGGGAGTTATGAGGTAAAGCTAAAAACCGAAATCAGTGAGTATAGAGTTGAATTAATTTATAATCATCTCTTTGAAGATGGATCTGGGAGGATGCTATTTAATACACCAGATGGCCGTTATGGCCTTTTTATTGAAGATACTTATAAACTTTCCGAGAATAATTGGATTAAGGCCCTGATGTATGAACTCTACTATACCCTGGATCAAAGTGAGGGCAGTGGAACAACTGACGGAGATGATAATTATTTCGTTCATGATCTTTATCAATCAGGCTGGACCTATGAGAATAGGGTTATAGGGGTGCCTTTTATTACCATGAACGAAGATAGAACGAGGGTTTATAACAACACGCTTGTTGCCCACCATTTAGGCTTAACAGGTATGGCCTTTAATAATTTTCCGTACAAACTTTTAAATAGCTATAGAATCAATTACGGATACAAAGGTAATGATGTCCTGGACAATAAAATTCTTTCATCTTTTCTCGAAGTGGAGGTATACAATTTAAATAACTTAAATATCAATGTTCAATTAGGTGCAGATTTCATTTCTGATTCCCCCACTAACATAGGTGCAGGCATTCTCTTGTCAAAAACTATTTATTAAATAACAGCTGTCAAACCTTTTTTCACAGGATCGGCATCATCAATTTTTTCTTCCGTCCAGTTCTTTTGTAATTCATCTGCTCTAGGTTTCTACTCTATGAATTCTGCTCTTGGTTCCTAGTTCAACTTTATGTGCAGAGGGAAATTATCAGCACTTAGGTGGCTTTTTGCTAGCTACTAAGGACATCATTTAAATCTGCCAAACCAATACAGACACTTTAGCTTATCTTTTATACTAACACGCCTGCAGCATTTAAACCCAATTCGGAATAAGGTTTCAAACCATGAACCTATAAAAGTAGTCCAGGAAATTAAGAATCTTCTAATTTGGAATTAACAAAGAATTAAAGGATGTTCCAGTCAAATGTTTTTCCTGTTCTGTTTAAAATAGCTTATTTTTAGAAAATGATGAAGAGAAATAAAATGAAGACGAATGGCTTTGTATTCAGTAAATATGAAGAACCATTTAAAACACCATTTGAAAAGCTGTTTGAAATTTTCAGGGAACTTATCACCCATACTTCAGGAGATCTTGATGAAGCCCTGGACTGGCTTGAGCAGCTGGATAAAGAATATAAACTTACAGATGAAAATTATACGATAGAAGATTTTGTAGAAGATCTTAAGAAGAAAGGCTACATAAGGGAAGAAATAGAGCCAGATGGAAGTGGCGGAATGACGATAACAGCAAAAACTGAAAGAGCTATTCGACAACAGGCTCTTGATCAAATTTTCGGAAAACTAAAAAGAGGTACCGCCGGAAATCATCGCACCAATCGTATTGGAAGAGGAGATGAGCATACTGGTGATTTTCGCAACTATCAGTTCGGGGATTCTCTGGATAGCATATCCATGACTGAAAGCCTTCGGAATGCCCAAATTAACAACGGCATTGGAAATTTTAATATGACCCAAGATGATCTTGTGGTAGAGGAAACTCATTATAAATCACAGATGAGCACTGTGTTAATGATAGACATTAGTCATAGTATGATTTTGTACGGCGAAGACAGAATCACGCCTGCCAAGAAAGTTGCTATGGCTCTTGCAGAACTTATTACAACCCGCTATCCCAAAGACACTCTGGATATCCTCGTTTTTGGAAATGATGCCTGGCCAATCTCTATTTCAGATTTACCGTATTTAAACGTCGGCCCGTATCACACGAACACTGTTGCAGGTTTGCAGCTGGCTATGGATCTGCTAAGGAGAAAGCGGAATACCAACAAACAAATTTTTATGATAACGGACGGTAAACCCAGTTGTATTAGGGAGCGTGATGGTTCCTATTATAAGAATAGTATGGGCCTTGATCCTTATATTGTGGATAAGTGCTATAACGCAGCACGACAGGCAAGGAAATTACATGTTCCTATTACCACATTTATGATTGCCCAGGATCCATATCTTACACAATTTGTAAAAGAATTTACAAATGCAAATCAGGGAAAAGCATTCTATACCGGACTTAAAGGTTTGGGAGAAATGATTTTCGAAGATTATGAAGCCAATCGGAAAAAAAGAATCAAAGGTTAAAAAGAAAAACATGAATATTAAAAATATTAGCACACTTGGGGAGCTAAAATCTTCAGGATATAAAAGTAAAAGTATAAAAGAGGAGCTTCGGCAAAATCTTATTCAGAAAATAAAAAACAAAGAGTCTGCTTTTGAAGGAATACATGGTTACGAAGATACTGTAATCCCGGAACTAGAAAGAGCGATTCTTTCTAAACACAACATTAATCTCCTGGGTTTAAGGGGGCAGGCTAAAACACGTCTTGCCAGGTTAATGGTAAACTTACTGGATGAATATATACCTGTTGTTGAAGGTTCAGAAATTAATGATGATCCTTTAAACCCTATTTCCAGATTTGCAAGGGAAAAGATAAAAGAAGCAGGCGAAAAAACTTCAATCTCCTGGATTCACAGAGAGGAAAGATTTTTTGAAAAACTCGCGACTCCAGACGTCACGGTTGCCGATTTAATTGGAGATGTAGATCCAATAAAAGCAGCAAACCTCAAGTTAAGTTATGCAGATGATCGCGTGATTCACTTCGGAATGATTCCCCGTGCAAATAGAAGCATATTTGTAATTAACGAATTGCCGGACCTGCAGGCGAGAATACAGGTAGCTCTATTTAATATCCTACAGGAAGGGGATATCCAGATTAGAGGCTTTAAATTGAGGTTACCTTTAGATTTGCAATTTATTTTTACAGCAAATCCTGAA
Source organism: Autumnicola lenta (assembly GCF_031846515.1). NCBI lineage: Bacteria > Pseudomonadati > Bacteroidota > Flavobacteriia > Flavobacteriales > Flavobacteriaceae > Autumnicola > Autumnicola lenta. Next base: position 69,667 of record NZ_JAVRHO010000018.1, on the reverse strand, counting down.
GATTATACAAATCGCGGAAGTATTGTTACTCCCCTTAAAGATAGGATTGGATCACAAATTCTTACTCATTATCCCGAAACTATTGAAATTGCAAAAACTATTACCCAACAAGAGGCAAAACTGGATTTAAGACAAAGTGAAAGCGTTTACGTACCAGAATTAGCTAAAGATCTACTCGAGCAAATTAGTTTTGAAGCCAGAGAGAGTGAATTTATAGATGAAAAAAGCGGAATTAGCGCAAGGATGAGCATCACTGCTTATGAAAACTTATTAAGTACTGCAGAAAGACGCACGCTCAAATCCGGAGAGGAAAAAACCCTTTTAAGGTTTGGTGACTTTTTAGGCGTAATTCCTTCCATAACAGGAAAAGTAGAGTTGGTTTATGAGGGAGAGCAGGAAGGAGCAGCTGCAGTAGCTCTGGAATTAATAGGTGATGCGGTGAAAACCTTGTTCCCGGAGTATTTTCCGAAGGTTGAGAAGCTGCAAAAAGCAGAAGATACAAGTCCGTATGACGAGCTGGTTGAATGGTTTTTTGAACAAAGTGGCTTTGAGTTACCAGATGATCTTTCTGATGAAGAGTACAAAGAAAGACTTGATTCTATAGAACCTTTAAACGACCTTATAAAAAAGCATCAACCTGAAATAAGCAAAAAGGAGAGTTACTTTCTGAAGGAATTTTTACTTTGGGGATTAGTAGAGTTTAAAAAACTTAGTAAACACAGATATACAAAGGGCGTTCAGTTCAAGGATCTATACGGAAGTTACATAAGCGGATTATAATTTTTCCCTTCGAGAAATCCCCAATAAATACCTGATTTTGTTAAAGATTAGGTATTTTTTTTTGCTGTTATAAAGAAAACCATAATTATCAACTGAATTTTGCTTTTTTGTTTTTTTTACACATAAAATTATATAATTTTATCATCAGTTTAGCCAAAATCATGAGTACTAACACCATTAATAGTAACGATTTCTTCTTTCCTGCAATTTCTGCATCAGGCACTATTACTATGATGATTATTTCTCGTATTACCCCTTTGGGGTAATTTTGTATATAAACTTCCGTCCGTACCTATACATTGGTAAAATCGATTTCAAAAAATCAAACAAGACAATTCCAAAAAATTATGAATATTCTTAAATTCGGAGGTTCTTCTTTGGCCTCTCCCGACAGGATAAAATTAGTAGCTGAAACTGTTCAAAAGCATTTAAAAACAGGGCCTACCATTGCTGTTTTTTCAGCCTTTGGTGGAGTTACCAACGATCTTCTTTATATGGCCGAACTGGCTTCAAAAGAAGATATAGCTTATAAAGAAATTCTTGCTAAAAATGAAAAAAGACATCTGGATGCGGTCAAGGCATTAATTCCTGTACAATCCCAGAGCGGTATTTTGAGCAAAGTAAAAAACGAGTTTAATCGTTTGGAAACCTTGTATGAAGGAGTTTTTCTTTTAAATGAACTTTCCAATAAAACGAAACATGTGGTTTCGGGATTTGGAGAAATTCTTTCCTCTTTAATTATTGCCGAGTACTTTAAAAGTATTGAGGCAGAGGTAAACTTTGTAGATTCCCGTGAACTTATAGTTTGTAGAAATACTAATGAAAAGGTACAGGTAAGTTATGAGGAGACTTATAATAATATTCAGAAATACTTTTCCGATAAAAAAAGCGGACTTTTTATAGTTCCCGGATTTGTGGCTAAAACACTTCAGGGGGTTCCGAGTACCCTTGGTCGTGGTGGATCAGATTTTACAGCTGCTATATTTGCGGGTGCAATGGATGTAGAAGAGCTTTTTATCTATACCGATGTAAATGGAATGTACACTGCAAATCCAAGTCTGGTGTCCCAGGCTTACCCGTTAAAGAATATTTCTTACGAAGAAGCGATGGAATTGTCCCATTTTGGAGCGAAAGTACTTTATCCTCCAACTTTACAGCCATTACTTGACAAGCAGATTAAGATCCATATAAAGAATTCATTTAAGGCTGAAGAAGAGGGAACAGTGATTTCTAAATCCAGTAAGGAAAATTTCCGTTGGGTTACCGGAATTACTCATATAGATTCTATTAAGTTGCTGAATATTGAAGGTAGCGGAATGGTTGGTATTCCCGGATTTTCAAAACGTTTTTTTGAGGTTCTTTTCCAGGAAAATATAAATGTCGTGCTTATAACACAGGCATCATCAGAACATAGTATTTGTATAGCGGTAAAAGATGATGAAGCTGAAGCCGCCAAAGAAGCGCTGGATCTAGCTTTTGAAGTAGAAATCGATCAGAAGAAAATTCGTCCTGTACATATCGAAGAAAATGTAGCGATCGTGGCATTAGTCGGTGACAGTATGAAAAGTCATCATGGATTAAGTGGGAAGATGTTCAGTGCGCTTGGAAATAACAATATTAATATCAGGGCAATCGCACAAGGCTCTTCAGAGCGTAATATTTCTGCGGTAATTGCAAAGAAAGATGTTAAAAAAGCACTCAATACGCTGCATGAACAATTTTTTGAGGTTCCTTCAAAAGAACTGAATTTGTTCATTACCGGTGTTGGTAATGTTGGAGGGAAATTGCTGGCTCAGCTGCAAAAACAGGAAAAATATCTGCTTGAAAAACTTAGATTAAAAGTGAGGGTTCTTGGTCTTTCCAATTCCCGACAAATGGCTTTTAATGAAGAAGGTATAGATCTTGACAACTGGGAGAAAGCACTGGGAAATGGAGAAACAGCAAATAAGCAGGGTTTCTTTGATAAGGTAAACAAACTGAATTTGCGCAATAGCATTTTTGTGGATAACACTGCCAGTGCAGAGATTGCTTCCTGGTATAAAGAATATCTTGCCAATTCCATTTCTGTGGTCACCTGTAACAAAATTGCATGTGCCGATGATTTTGCCAATTATCAACAATTACAGAACCTTGCAAGGGAATATGGTGCTTCATTTTTATATGAAACTAATGTAGGTGCCGGATTGCCAATTATCGATACACTAAAGAACCTTATAGCTTCAGGAGACAGAATTCAGAAAATTCAGGCGGTGCTTTCCGGAAGTTTAAATTTCGTGTTTAATACGTATGATGCAACGGAACCTTTTTACAAAACAGTAGAAATGGCGATGAAGGAAGGTTATACAGAACCTGATCCAAAGATTGATCTTAGCGGAGTAGATGTTGCCCGGAAAATTCTTATTCTTGCCCGCGAAAGTGGCTTGAGAATGGAACTTGAAGATATCGAAAGAGAAGATTTTCTGTCCCAGGAAAGCCTTAATTCTGAGAACAACGAGAAATTCTTCGAATTACTGAAAAGAGATGAACCTGAATTCCAGGAGATCTATAAAAATGCCGAAAAGAATAATGCTCAACTAAAATACGTTGCACAACTGGAAGATGGAAAGGCTAAAGTGGGGCTTCAGGAAGTAGGGTCAGATCATCCTTTCTATAACTTAAGCGGAAGCGATAATATCGTGCTTTTCTTTACCGATAGATATAGTCAGCAGCCTCTTATAGTAAAAGGTGCGGGCGCCGGTGCAGATGTTACAGCTTCAGGGATTTTTGCCGATGTAATCCGGATTGGAAAAAAATAGGCTATGGACGAAATCAGAATTTTTGCCCCGGCCACTGTTGCTAATCTTTCCTGTGGATTTGATGTTTTAGGCTGTTGTCTGGACACCGTAGGCGACGAAATGCTTATTAAGAAAAATGATCTTGGTGAGGTTAGGATCACCAAACTCACAGGACAGGATTTACCCCTGGAGACAGATCAAAATGTCGCTGGAGTTGCAGCTAAATCACTGCTTGGCGAATTAGGCAGTAAACAGGGATTTGATATAGAAATCTACAAGAAGATAAAAGCAGGAAGCGGAATTGGTAGTAGTGCTGCCAGTTCTGCCGGTGTTGTTTTTGCAATTAACAAGCTGGTTGGTGAACCTTTCAGCCCTGAACAATTAATTCCTTTTGCTATGGAAGGGGAGCGTCTCGCCAGTGGCAATGCGCATGCAGATAACGTGGCACCGGCGTTGCTTGGGGGATTTAGCCTTGTGAAAAGTTATGATCCTTTGGAGGTGATTAGCCTTCCTTCTCCTGCAGAGTTGCGCATGGTGGTACTGCATCCTTTAATTGAAATTAAAACGAAGGATTCCAGGTCCATTATTAAACAAAACGTAAGCCTTAAAAAGGCCATCAGCCAATGGGGAAATCTGGGCGCTTTTGTGAGTGCACTTTATACAGAAGATTATGCGCTTCTAGGAAGAAGTCTTCAGGATGAGGTTGTTGAACCCATCCGGTCGATCCTGATTCCTTATTTTGATGATTTAAAGCAGGTTGCTATGGATAAAGGCGCTTTAGGCTTCGGGATTTCAGGTTCAGGACCTTCGGTTTTTGCGCTTTGCAAAGGCAATGATATTGCTCAGAATGTTAAGACCGCGATTAATGAATTCTATAAAGCAAAAGCTATAGATTTCGAACTTCATCTTTCAGAAATTAATACAGAGGGCATAAAAATATTAGAATGAATTATTTCAGCTTAAATAACAGGGAGCATACCTCCAATTTCGAAAATGCGGTGGTAAGAGGCCTCGCGCCAGATAAAGGATTATATTTTCCACAGAAAATTGAAAAGTTGCCAAAATCGTTTTTCAGCGAAATCCAGTCTATGGATAAAACTGATATTGCTTTTGAAGCAATTAAGAATTTTGTTGGTGATGAGATAAATGATGCTGCTCTAAAGGATATTATTGCCACAACACTGGATTTTGATTTTCCTGTTGTTGATGTGGAAGAAAATGTTGGCAGTTTAGAACTTTTCCATGGTCCTACACTGGCTTTCAAAGATGTTGGAGGACGTTTTATGGCCGGTAGTCTCGGATACTTTATTAAAAAAGGAAAACTTGGTAATATCACTGTGCTGGTGGCTACATCGGGAGATACCGGTGGAGCGGTGGCTAATGGTTTTCTTGGTGTGGAAGGTATAGATGTGGTGATTCTCTATCCTAAAGGAAAAGTAAGCGAAATTCAGGAGAAGCAGTTAACCACTTTAGGACAGAACATTGTAGCGCTGGAAGTAGATGGTGCTTTCGACCAATGTCAGGATATGGTGAAAAGGGCATTTTTGGATGATGAAATTCAGCAAAAAAGGCAGTTGACTTCCGCTAACTCTATTAATGTTGCACGTTGGCTTCCCCAGATGTTTTATTACTTTTTAGCTTATAAGCAATTGGCAAAGGAAGGTCGAAAATTGGCATTTTCAGTACCTAGCGGAAATTTCGGAAATATTTGCGCCGGACTTTTAGCCAGGGAAATGGGATTGCCCATAGATCACTTTATAGCTTCCAATAACGCTAATAATGTGGTAACGCGCTACCTTCAAAATGGCAATTATGAACCAAAAGCAAGTGTGCAAACCATTTCCAATGCTATGGATGTTGGAAATCCAAGCAACTTTGTAAGGGTACTGGAACTTTTTCAGAATGAATTCGGAAATCTGAAGGAGCACTTATCCTCCTATAGTTTTGATGATCTGGCTACAAAAATGACCATTAAAGAAGTTTACGATAGAACCGGATATGTCATGGATCCTCATGGTGCTGTAGGATACCTTGGATTAAAAGAGTTTCTGAAAAAGAATAACGATTACCACGGAACTTTTCTTGAAACAGCGCATCCGGTTAAATTTCTGGATACTGTGGAAGAAGCAATAGGGCAGAAGGTTGAAATTCCTGATTCTATTAAAAGCATAATGCACAAAGAGAAAAAATCTCATCAGATTAGTGATTATGATGAGCTTAAATCTTATTTATTGTCATAAAGAAATGAGACCTCACAGGTTTTTAAAACCTGTGAGGTCTGATAATTAAGACTTTATTTATAGATTGATAATTGCCATATTTATAGGTACACCTGTTTTGCCAGTAAAGCTAGTTGTGTTAAAACATTCAGGTTCTAATTCTGAGCCATGGCCTGCCGCAGATTTTCCCGGCTGAAAAATTAGTTTAATCCTTATTATGTAAATTCTCATCTCTAAAGATGATGATATAAGAGAGGTAAATCCCGCCCAAAGCAGCTAAAAGAAAAAACAGCATGGCCAGGCCGGGATAACCAAGAATCATAAATTCTGAAGGAACCTGCATAAGCATTGCCGCACCTATAATCATGGCAGCAATTATTAGTCCCAGCGTTATCCTGTTTGCTACTTTTTGAAATCCATCTGTTACCCGCTTTTCATCAATGGCTTCAATTTTAATTTTAAAGTTATTGTTCGCCAGGTTTTCGGAAATTTTGTTGAGCCTCTCCGGCGCATTTTCAGCAAATTTTTTAGATTGCAAAAGCATCGTGAAGAAGTTTTCGGGCTTCAGTTCTTCATAAAATTTGCTTTGCATAATCGTGGAAACATGCTTTTGAATAGCTTTTTTAAGATCAAAGTCGGGATCCAGAACAGCAACGATCTGATCCAAATTCAGCAGAATTTTACCAAGAATATTTAATTCTACCGGAATATGAATTCCTGATTCTGCCGAAAGCCGGTTGAGCTGAATAACCAGCCGGCCGGTTTGCATGTCCTTAGCGGTGCTGTGCTCGCTTTCCATGATAATGTCGTTAATCGCTTTTCTGAAGGCGCGCAAATCAGTTTCTTCATTGTACTCACTCATCTCTAAAAGCACTTTGGCGGTTTCGGCACCGTCTGTATTGCTAATAGCGATAAGTAATTGTAAAATGTACTCCTGCATCTGCGGCGTAAATTTCGCCACCATTCCAAGATCAATTAAAGCAATTTTCGCATCTGGAGTAAATTGAATATTTCCCGGATGAGGATCGGCATGAACAAAACCGTCATTAATGATCTGCTGGAGATAAGCTTCTACAAGCTGATCCACTAGGGGACTATAATCTACTTCCAGTTGTTTTAGCGGAGAGAGGGAAGTAATTTTTTTTCCCTGGATATACTCCATTGTCAACACTTTACCGGTGCAGTAATCATCTATGGGTTGAGGAACAATAAGATCCCTGAATCCACTTAAATTCCTGCCTAAAGTTTTTAGATTCTGCGCTTCGCGTTGATAATTAAGCTCGTGGAGCACAATACGACTTAGTTCTTCCAATACGTGATCAAAAGAATATCTTCGGGCAGTTTTGGTATGTCTTACAGCAAGATCTGCAAGTTCTCTAAGAGTATCCAGATCCTCAAGGAATTGTTTTTTGATTCCCGGCCGCTGGATTTTTACCGCTACCGGTTGCCGGGACCTTAAGGTGGCATAATGCACCTGACCTATAGAAGCACTGGCAAGTGGTTTTTCATCAAAAGTATCAAAAGCCTTAGAAATACGGGTGCCAATTTCTTCTTCTACAATTTTTCGGACTTCTTCGTAAGGAATAGGAGCCACGTCATCCTGAAGTGTGGCAAGTTCTTTTAAATAGGGCTCAGGCAATAAATCTGGACGGGTCGAAAGAAGTTGGCCCAATTTTATGTATGTAGGGCCCATGTTCTCCAGATCTTCTAACAACTCCTTTGGTGTCTGCTTGAAATCCTCTTCCTTATTCTTTTCATCATCTTCCATAGCATTGGAGGTAGTATTCCGAATAAGGTCGCTTTGCCAATACTTCAGCATAAAACTTATAAACTTCCGGTAACGATCAAGATTATCAGGTAGAACAGACATATTCTTTATTTAGGTTGCATAGAATGGAACTGGGCGTTAGTTAAACAATATACAAATTAATGGGCTTTGCTTAAATCAGCAAGAGAATGACAAATAATTAACAGTTCCTATTTAAGGGACAGGATTTTATTAATATGATTAATATTTATCGGGTTTCCGAAAAGATAAAGAAGGTCGTCCTGCATAATAACAGTATTGGGAGAAATTTCTGTGAGGTAGTCATTTTCCCTTTTTATAGCCAGTACAGTAACTCTGTAATTCTTGCCCATTCCCGATTCTTTTATTGTCTTACCTACAATCTTTTTGTTATTTCGTCTAACGGTAAGGGTGGCAATTTCCTTATTCGGAATATTAAGATGCTGTAAATTAGGATTATGAGGTTTGCCTTTTAAAGAAGTTAGCATAGCATAATCTGAAGAACGGATGCTATCTGTAAAAGCCTGAATCTCATCAAAGGGTACTAAGTATTTTTTGAGAACACGGGTGAAAATCTCTATGGAAGTTTCAAATTCTTCAGGAATTACCTCGTCTGCACCAAGCCTTATACTTTCTTCAATTTCTTTTACGTAGCGTGTCCTGACAATTATAAAAGCAGTTTGTGTAAATAGGCGAATGCTGCTAATAATTTTATGTGTGGCTGCAGGGTCTGAAATGGCAATTACCACAACCCGTGCCTCCTGCACATGTATGTGTTTTAAAATAGTAGGATTTGTTGCGTCACCAAAAACAATAGGCTCTCCCTTAGCTTTAGCTTTATCAAAAGAATCGGGCTCCATATCCACGATAACGTATGGAATATTGGCATTTCTGGCGGCCTTTCCAATGTTTCCACCGTTAATTCCGTAACCAATAATTACAAGGTGATCGTGCAGGTTTTCTTCTGAAAATTCTTCGGTATTTGCGTTTTTTTTAATGTTGTTCAGTCGCTTTCTTACTGCGGAAGGGATTGGTGCTTTTAGAATAGCATAAGTGATTTTAGAGGAATTGGAAATTAAAAAAGGAGTTAGCCCCATACTAATGATGGATATGGCCAAAAAATATTGATAAATATTCTCAGGAATTAATCCGTTTTCAAGTCCCACGCCTGAAAGCAGAAGCGAAAATTCTCCAACCTGAAAGAGACTAAAAAGCGTCATAAAGATGGTTCTTGGCTTATATTTTAGAATAAGGGTTGTTATTCCTAATACAAGCATTTTGAGTAGGATCACGGCCACAACAAGCAGTAATATGTACACAATATTATTGAAGAAGAAACTTAGGTTAAGCAGTGTTCCAACTGAAATAAAGAAGAAACTAATAAAGATTTCCCTGAAGGGTAGCACGTTGGCGGTGGCCTGGTGACTATAATCAGATTCAGATATGATTAGTCCGGCAAAAAAAGCACCTAAAGCCAGGGATAGTCCGACAGAAGAAGTCAGCCATGCAATCCCGAAACAAAACACCACAACGGTAAGAATAAACAATTCCTGATTTTTGGTCTTTACCACCCATTCAAAAACTCTTGGTACTACATACTTTGCTAAAAGAAAAATTACAATTCCTACCAAAATCACTTTTCCGGTAAGAATTCCAATGGTTAACAGGATATTGTCAGATTTACCAGCCAGCAGCGGTGTAAACAGCATCATGGGTACTACAATAATATCCTGAAATATAAGAATGGCCACTCCAATCCGGCCGTGTGGCGAAGTCATTTCACCTTTCTCCTGAAGTAGCTTAAGGACAATGGCTGTACTACTTAGCGAGAAAAGAAATCCAAGAAAAATAGATGTATTTAATGGAAGGCCTAAGAAGACAGCGGCAAGTGTTGTTATCAAAATTGTACCACCTACCTGAAGCCCACCCCCGAAAATAATAGTGTTCTTTATGGAAGCCAATCCTTTTAAAGAAAGTTCTATTCCAATTACAAATAGTAGAAAAATAATACCAATTTCCGAAAGTAATTCTACCTCATGAGTAGAGCTTATAAGATTAAAGGCATGGGGACCTGCAATAATTCCGGCAAGTAAAAACCCTAATATTGAAGGAACTTTTATCTTTTGAAACGCAAGAATAATGAGTATTGATAATCCAAGTATTATGACAATATCCTGTAGAATAGGAATTTCCATGTGGTAAGAAGTGGTTTTAGCAAGTTTATTTGAAACTTCAATTTAGGAGATTTGCCTGAATTAAAATAAAAAAAGCGGTAGTATCTAACCACCGCATTTTTATTTATTTCCCCAGCCGGGTTTATTACCCAGATGCTTGACCCGGGGATGTTGACTTTAAAGTGTTCTTTATGATTTTAACCATGCATATCTCAGTTCAATCTGTTCACTATCGGCGTTTTGAATTTCAACTAAACGCAATCCCGGTGCAGTTGGAGCAACAATGGAAGATTCCAGAATCACTTCTTCACCATCTCTAACAACGGTCATGGAAATTGAATCTCCCTCTTTCCAAGTTTGTGAAGTAGTTATCAGGTCATAAATATTCTCCCGGCTATATGCTGTTCCGTTTATGCTCTGGATCATATCTCCAGCTTCCAGTTCCAAATCCTGAAGAAAGGAGTTCAACTCCACATCATTTCTTACAAGAATATTCCCTTGTTGATTTACAGTAATGTAAGGTGTGGTTTGATTTTTCAAGAAGTAGTCTACAGGAACCTGACCTTCTCTAATTTCCAGGCCTACTTTTTCAAAAAATTCAGAATAAGGAATTGGCGTGGTTCCAATTACGTACTGATCAAAGAAATTCTGAATCTCCGGATAGGTAAGTTCAACAATATCGGCAATAAGCTCGTCATCATTAAAAGGCTTGTCCTTTCCGTATTTCTGCGTTAGTTCCTTCATGAGGTCAAGAACACCCATATTTCCACCGCTAAGTTCTCTTAACCTAATATCCAGTGCCATTCCTATTAAAGCTCCTTTTTGGTAAACATTCGCATAGTTTTCCTGATATCCATCTTCAAGAATATTCTCACTCATAACAGTAAAAGACATGGTATCATCATATCGTTTTGCTGCTTCCAGTTTTTCATTAATCCTGTCGTAGAAATCCTGATTGTCTATTAATCCCTGGTTTACCTGGAAAAGGTTAGCAAAATATTCGGTGATGCCTTCATACATCCAAAGGTGTTTTGACATTTTTGGATCGTTATAATCGAAATAATGAATTTCTTGCGAATGTACTCCCAGAGGAGTGATAATGTGGAAGAACTCATGAGAAACGATATCTGTAAGGCTTTCATTTAAAGCTTCTTCTTCCATAATTTCCGGCATAACCACAACGGTAGAGGTGTGGTGCTCCAGAGCTCCAAAATTTCCCGCATCGTTCTGTCCCGGAGTAGCTGATAAATAAAGTAGAATAGCATATTTGTCAGTGCTGTTAATATCACCTAAAAAATTCTTTTGCGCCGTGATCATTCTCTCCATAGCAGGAGCAAAGCTTTCGGCAGAAAATTTGTCGTTTGGAGAATAAACATTCAGTAAAACCTCCATTCCCTGTACATTAAAACTAACAGTGTCCGGCTCTCCGTACATAATAGGGTTATCGGTAACTTCAAAATAACGGTTCAGATTGTAGATGTCTGTTTTTGATTCATCATTTTCCGTAGAAAGAGTCTCAGCAATCTCCAGCGCACTTCCTCCAATAAGATCTGAAGGTCTCTTTATCTCCACACGATATTTTTTCTCCTGCAAATTTTCAAAGTAACCTACAAATCCGTGGAGATTAAGCAGGAAATTCTTGTCTTCGAGGATATTTGTTCCGGCCATAGAATAAATTCCGCCTTCTCCCTGCACATCAAAGGTATCGTTGACCCAGTACGTGATCTTATCAAGTTTTTTTGCATCGGGAATACTCCAGCTATTTTCATCCAGCTTTACAATTTCCAGTTCATTTCCCTTGTAATCAAAAGCTTTAAGATCTTCAGAATATTTTCCGTAATTGGAAGTAGAGTAGGTGCCGGGTACGGTCTTCGGAATATAAAAAGTGGTAGTTTCTGTAGTAAATTCTGCCGGGTCAATGGTCACCATAACTCTATCTTCCTGAACGTTCACAAGATCAAGTTTGGTAACAATTGGTTGTTCCTCAGTAACGGTATTTTGCGTGGTTTTACAACTGAAAATGGCAAATGACATTGCCAGTGCATAAATGAATTTTTTCATGCTAAAGTGTGGTTTTTTATTTTAATTGAATTTTCTGCGGAAAGTTACAAATCTCTGGTGCATTTAATGGTCATTTTGAGTGTTAACACCCTGTTAACGCCAAAATACCTACTGAAGTATAAAATTTCCATTTCCTCTGAAGATTATAACCTAGTAACGTGCGTTTTGAAATTGAAGAGTTAAATAGAAAAGAAGTTAAAGAGTAAAAAAGCCTTTGCTGAAAATGAGGAGGTCGATAATTGCCATTTTTCGGCTTCCTTCTTTTAGATTTCAGCAGAATCACTTCAGCTTAAAAACTAGCAGGTTGAAAATTGCCGATTTTAAGCCACGGCAAGACCTCACAGGTTTTCAAAACCTGTGGGGTCTAATAATAATAAGTGGAAAATTACCATTTTCAGCTACACTTCTTTAATCAGAGGGGCTACTAATTAATTTGCAGAATATATTCATGCATTCTTGTCAAGATTACTTCAGTAGATCAAAAAAATAGAGTTTTTTTAGATTATATAGCCAAAAGAAATACCTACAAGGCTTTTAAAACCTTATAGATATCAGCAGAATCACTTCAGTTTCAAAATGGCAGGTCGAAAATTGCCAAAATTTAAATTCTTCTTTTGATAAAAATGTTACCACTAATCCACTAATAAAGAAATTAATTTTTTGATTTTTGACAGTAAGAATTGATGTTCTTAATTGCCTTTTCGGGTGTAGGACAGACCTGACAGGTTTTTGAAACCTGTCAGGTCTTATTATTAGGTCAATACTTTCCATTTTAAGCCCCAGCCTTTATTTTATAAAAAATTTCAGAAAAAACATTCGGGCATTTTTGACAAGAATTATTTCAGCAGGTTGAAAATTGCCGATTTTAAGCCACGGCAAGACCTCACAGGTTTTAAAAACCTGTGAGGTCTAAAAATAATAAGTTGAAAATTGCCAATTTCGGGCATGTACCTAAAATGAACAAATTCAGCATAAAAAAGAGGCTGCCTGTAAAGACAACCTCCTTTAAAAATGTATGTAATTTGGATTAAGCTCTAATATGGCCTTCTCCCAGCACATAATATTTATTGGTTACCAATTGTTTAAGCCCAAGTGGTCCCCTGTGATGTAGTTTATCTGTACTAATTGCCAGCTCGGCACCAACACCCATAGCACCACCATCGGTAAATCTTGTGGAAGCATTATGATAAACGGCTGCGCTGTCTACCTGTTCCATAAATTTAAGTGCTTCAACTTCGTCTGTAGTGATGATGGAAGCAGAATGTCCACCGGAGTATTTGTTGATTGTTTCTATAGCGGCATCTAGCTGGGAAGCGCTGCCAATCACAACCTTCATTGCCAGGAATTCTTCATACCAAACATCTTCTGAAGGAATCTTGTCTTCATCGTTAAGTACTTTGTGGATTTCTTCATCTACAAGGATCTTCACGCCGTTTTCCCTGAACATTTGCTGAAGTTCACGCAGCTTATTCTCATAATCAGGAAGATTAAGACTTACCAATACTTTATCAAGTGCGTTACAACCAGAAATCTTATCGATTTTAGCGTTCAACATCACTTTCTTGGCAATTTCGAAATCTGCATTTTCAGAAACATACAGGAAGTTATTTCCACGACCGCTCACAAGAACAGCGCCTGTTGCGTGTTCCTTAACAAAAGCAATTAATCTCTCGCCACCACGAGGGACGATAAGATCTAATTTTTCCGGCGGATTTTTAAGAAATTCTTGAGTTTCCTCCCGGTTTAAGTGAAGCAACTGGATCCAGCTTGTATCGAGATCGTTTTTCAGAAGTGCCTGGTGCCAGCATTCCTCTAGAATTTTGTTACTATGGATGGCCTCTTTACCACCTTTCAGGTAAATCTTATTATTTGCTTTAAAAGCAAGTACAGCTGCTTCTATCGTCACATCTGGTCTTGATTCATAAATAATCATGATGTTCCCGAAAGGTGCGGTTTTATTGGTAATCGCCAATCCGCTGTCAAGCTTTCTATGTTCAATCGTCTGTCCAACTGGATCGTCCTGTTCCATCACCTCTTTGACGGATTGTATCATGCCGTCTACTTTCTTATCGTTTACGATAAGCCTGTCGTACATTGCACCCTCGGTTTCACCAAAGTTTATCAGGTCCTTTTGATTGGCAGCAACTATTTCTTTACGTCTCTTATCCAGGATATTTATCATGGATTTTAAAACGTTATTTTTGGTTTTTGTGTCTATCAATATCATTGCTATAATTTTTTTAAGTTCAACTAAATAATTTATGCGGTAAACTTCGTTCCTACTGGCTTACCGGCCATTATATCCAAAATCACGTTTTCATTCTTCCCGTTTGCGATATAAGTAGTTATATTTTTGGAAGCAGTACTTTTCGCAATCTTGATTTTGGACTCCATACCGCCACGGCCTTCGCCTTCACCTTTTCCAGATTCCTGAACGTATTTTTCAACGTTTTGGTCAACCTGAACTTTATTAAGTTTTTCTGAATATTCATCATCTGGATGGCCGGTGTAAAGCCCATCTGTATCACTAAGAATGATAAGCGAGTCGGCACCAATTAATTCTGCTACCAAACTTGCCAGTTCATCATTGTCTGAAAACATAGACATGGTTACTGAAACCGCATCATCTTCATTCGCAATAGGAATTATTCCTTCAGATAATAAAGATTCATAACAGTTAATCATATTTTCCCTGTGGATACCCGGGCTAAAATCCCGTTTTGTAGCCAGCACCTGCGCGCAGCGCATTCCGTAGTCATGAAAAATACTGTAATAATGCCGCATCATACGCGGTTGTCCTACTGAAGAAAATACCTGTCTTCTTTTGGACGGGTCGGTAATATTTATTTCTCCCAGGATTTCCTTACCTGCAATCGCAGATCCTGAAGAAACAAGGACTACATGAATGTCCTGCTCATATAATGTGGCTATTTGCCTTACCAGGTTTTTTAGTACCGGGCCAACTATTCTGTTATCTTTATTGGTCATTACATTTGTTCCGACCTTTACAACTATTCTTTTCTTATCCATTTTATCGATTTTACAGATAATTTTTAAATTACGCTTCTTCTTTTCCAAGTTCTACCGCTCTGTCAAAAGCTGCGTAAGCGGCATCTTTTATAAGCTCTTTTACGTTGTTGTCTTCCATAGAATCTAGCGCAGCTCTTGTGGTACCACCTTTTGAAGCTACTCTCTCCATCCACGTATTGGGAGAAAGATCTGACTGATTGAAAAGCTCTACAGCACCTTCAAAAGTCTGACTTACAAGTATTTTGGAATCGTGCTGTGAAAAGCCCATTTTTAATGCTGCTTCCAGCATAGATTGCATAAAGTAGAACACGTATGCGGGACCACTACCTGAAATACCTGTGGAGGCATCTATAAAGTTTTCGTTTTTCACCCGTATGGATTCTCCCGTAGTATCCAGAAGATTCCTTATCATTAGAAGCTCTACTCTGGAAACTTCTTTTGCTTCTGTATAAGAGGTAACTCCTTTCCCTACCTGTGCCGGTAGGTTAGGCATAGATCTCACTACTTTTTTTACATTCAGGCCATCCTGAATTTTCTTAATAGTAATACCCGCCATTAGGGACACAAAGATTTGCTGATTATTTACATAAGATTTAATTTCCTCAAAGAGACCATCACAGTGATAAGGTTTTACAGCCAGGAAAACTACGTCTGCTTCAGGAAGACAATCTTCAATTTTATCATAAACATCAAAATGGTCAATACTGCTTAGGGATGTTAAAATCTCTGCTGATTTATCAAAAATCATCAGATTTTTGCGATTTAACATGGCCGATTTTGCCATGCCTTCCGCATAAGTAAGGCCCATATTTCCTGCTCCGATAACTAGTACTTTCATTTTTGTTTATTTGGTTAATTAATTTTCAACTTTATTTCAAAAAATAATTCTGCCCGTTATGGTTCAAACATCATGCAATCCTTCTATAAAGATGGGGAATCCTCAGTTTGGAACAGGAGATAAGTTAAGATAAATAGCTTATATTCCAAAAGGTACTTTGCTAAAAATACACAAAATTGGGTTTGTTTTATTATGTCAAGAAGAAGTCGGAATTTGACCTCAAGCTTCTTATAGCGGTAGTTTAACGGAATCTAATTAAATAAATAGATTTTTAAATAGCGAAATATCTTCAGTTAATTAAAGCCAATCCATAAGACCATTTTTTCGAATTTATTTTAAAAGAAAAGTAGTTGTCCTGAAAAATCACTCTTTGGCAGAGGTCTGCAATAATGGCAGAATTACATGCTGTTCTGCCTGTATCTTTAAAATATTCGGAGGTCTTGTGAGCATAATGTGTTTTCAAAAATGATCGTGATGTGGTAAAATTAGAAACATTCAGGATGATATTCCGCAGTTACAGGAACTTATCGTTTGTGCATTTTCTATTAACAGAATTCAACAAGGTGCGTTGTTAACATAATTTAACAGTACAAGAGTTTGTATTGGGAATATTTAAGATTTAAATTGTTAAACTTTGAGTATTTTCTATACGATCGGCGTAAAATTTATTCGATATAAGTTCATAATTGTGTGAAAACACTTGAAAATATTGGGTGTTAACGATTATTTTTGACTTTTTCTCTCTTTAAAAGGACTACTACAATACGATGACTAAAAATGACAATTTTCTGACTCAGATTTCTCCAATCCACCCACCTGTTGAAACTTCCCGAATAATTGCCGTGGGAGCAAGTGCAGGAGGATTGGAAGCTTTACAGGATTTTTTCAGCAATCTTTCTGAAAAAGATAATAATACTTATGTAGTTATTCAGCACCTTTCACCGGATTACAAGAGCATGATGGGTGAGATTTTATCAAAAACAGCTAGTCTTCCCATTGAACAAATAAGTGATAGAATGGATATTCTGCCGGGAAGAATTTATTTGATTCCGCCGGTAAATAATCTTGTAATTGAAGATGAAAAGCTTCACCTCCTGGAAAAACCCAAGGACCAGAAGTTAAACTTACCAATTGATATTTTCTTAAGTTCCCTAGCCGAGTTTAAAAAAGAGACTGCGATTGCCGTGATTTTAAGTGGCACGGGTAGTGACGGCACTAGAGGAATTAGAGCAATTAAGGAGAAGAACGGAATGGTGATGGTTCAGAATCCCGATGAAGCTAAATTCAACGGAATGCCGCAGAGTGCTATTAACACAGGTTTAGTAGATTACGTTCTGCCGGTTAAATCTATGGGGGCAGAATTAGCTAATTTTGTTAATGCTCCAACAGTCAATTTTACTGATGACGATTTTGAGTATAACGGAAATACGCTTTCTAAGGTTCTAGACCTTATTAATAAGGAAACACAGCTGGATTTTAGTGAATATAAATATTCTACTCTGGCCAGAAGAATAGCGAGACGTATTAATGTTTGCAGGTGCAGTTCTTTGGAAGAGTACTATGACATATTAAAATCTAATCCCGAGGAGGTAGATTTCTTATACAGAGAATTCCTTATTGGCGTTACAAAATTCTTTAGAGATGCCAAGGTATGGGAAATAATGGAAGACGAAATTATTCCAGGTATTTTGAGCAAAAAGAAAGACGGGGATGTTCTAAAAATATGGGATGTAGCTTGTAGTACAGGAGAGGAAGCATATACTCTGGGGATGCTTTTAAGTGAGGAACTTGAAAGGCAGAATAAAAATGTTGAAATAAAAATTTTTGCTACAGATATTGCAGAGAAGCATCTCGAAATAGGGAGTAGAGGTGTTTATCCCGAAAGTATTATTGCAGATATAGCACCTAATCTGGTGCAGAAGTACCTGGTAAGCAGGACGCAGGGGTATCAGGTTGTGGAGAGAATTCGTAGGATGGTAATTTTCTCAAAACACAATGTGATAAAAAATCCGCCTTTCAGCAGAATGGATCTTGTGTTGTGCCGAAATCTTCTTATTTATTTTCAGCCATCTATTCAGGAAAAAGCCTTAAATGTTTTACACTACGGACTGAAAGAAGATGGTTATCTGGTTTTGGGCACAAGTGAGAGTATAGAGAGCCATCGTGAGTACTTTGAAGACGTCAGCCGTAAATGGAAGGTTTATCGTAATATTAAACCGCGTACCAGGATTCAGGTCGAAACCCTTCGCTCCTCGACAGCCAAAGCATACAATAAAGCAAAACTTAAGAAAAATCGAAGACACAGTACTTCGTCAGGTAACAGTGCGAAAAATAAATACATAAACGAGCTTAATCAAGCCATTCTGGAACAGTTTGGTGGAGCAAGTGTTTTTATAGATTCTGAATACAATATTCTCCAGGGAATAGGAGAATTTAGAAAGTATGCCAATCTTCCGGTCAGTGGTTTTTCTATTAACCTTTTGGATATGATTGGTACAGATCTTAAACATATCCTTCTTTCTACAATTAGAGAGGCAAGAGAATCGAATGCTAAAGCAATTTATCGCGATGCTATATATAAACACCATGAGGAAACAAAATCCCTTGATTTAATCGTAAAACCTTTTGTACAGGAACAATTGGATGATGAGGTAAATTTTGTACTTACTTTTATTGAAAAGGATGTTGATCATTCAAAAATAAAGGAGGTAGAAAAGGTAACCGTTAGCAATAGAACAGAAAGACAAATTGCGGAGCTGGAAGATGAGCTGAAAAAAACAAAAGATGACCTGCAGCATTCTTTAGAGGAAATCGAAAGGAGCAATGAAGAATTACAGTCAGCTAATGAAGAGTTGCTGGCCTCTAACGAGGAGTTGCAAAGTACAAATGAAGAGTTACAGAGTGTTAATGAAGAGATAAATACTGTAAATGCGGAAAACGTTCAGAAAATGGATGATTTGGCAGCGTTAAATGCAGACATGAATAACCTTCTGGAGAGCACCCAGATAGGCACTATATTTCTCGACGACGAGTTAAGAATAAGAAAATTCACGCCTTCAATTAAAGAACATTTCAGCTTTCTTAATTCCGATGTAGGCAGACCTATAGAGCATTTTGTCGGTAGTATTGGTAAAGCAAATCTTATTGAACGTTGCAAGAGGGTACTTAAAAGCGGGAAAACGCTGGAGAAGCAAATCCTTTCAAAAGAAGGGAAACCTTATTTAAGAAGAATTTCACCATACCGCAATACTGAAGGAAGAATCAGCGGGGTTGTTATTACTTTTATAGATATTGAAATGCTGGAAAAATCCCGCGGAAAATTAATTGCGAGTGAGAAAAGATTTAAGGCATTTTATGAAGAGGATCCTGTAATGCATTTCAGTATAGATCCAAATACCGCTGAGGTTGTACAATGTAACACAGAAGCAATAGAGAGAATGGGTTATTCCTCTAAATCTGAAGTAATCGGGAAACAATTCTTTGAGTTTTATGATAATGAGTATCAGGTGGAGGCATTAAGATTAAATAAAATTTTTAGAAGGGAAGGAGAGTTAAAAAATATTGAGCAGGAAATGGTTACTAAATCCGGCAATGTTATTCCTGTCATTATGAATGCTACTTTAGAAGTAGACGGAGATGGTAATGGCATTACCCACAGATTCACGTGTGTAGATATTTCTGATTTAAAACGCGCCCAGGAAGAGCTTAAAGAACAAAAGGCAGATCTGGTAAGAGCAAACAGGGATCTGGAACAATTTGTTTCTATTTGTTCCCACGATTTGCAGGAACCTCTTTCCACAATCAAATTTGGTAGTGATATCTTAGGAAAAATCTATGCTTCAAAACTTGATGATAAGGGCAGGGAATATCTTTCTTATATTGATGAAGCTTCGAATAGGTTGGCTAACCAGATTAAGGCACTGTTAGATCACTCCAGGATAGGTAGAAATACCAAGAAGACGCTGGTAAATACCAAGGAAGTAGTTGAGGTTGTAAAGTATGATTTAGGAAAGAGAATACGCGATACACGAGCGAAAGTTCATGTGGGTTCTTTACCTAAAATAAAAGCTTATGAGGTGGAATTACGGCTGCTTTTTCAGAATTTATTAAGTAATGCTTTAAAATATAAAGCAAAGGATCGTGATCCCGAAATAAGAATTTCCGCATACCAGGAGGGAGAATTCTGGGTCTTTTCTGTAATGGATAACGGTATTGGTATTTCTGAAGAAGACCAGAAAGGAATTTTTACCATTTTTAATCGAGTCCCTACTGAGGAAATATACGAAGGTACGGGAGTAGGACTGGCTCATGTAGAAAAAATAGTTCTGTTACATGAAGGTACACTTTGGCTCGATTCACAACCTGGAGTAGGAAGTACATTCTACTTCAAAATTAAAAGAAAATAATTTATGGCTGTAGGCACAGATGTCTCAGGGAAAGTGAACCTTACCAATTGTGATCGCGAACCTATTCATAGCATTCCTAAGTCCCAGGCACATGGTGTGATATTGATATGTAACAAAATAAATTTTAAAGTTATTCAATGCAGCGCCAACGTTCAGGATATCCTGAATGTTGAGCTTCATAATATTCTTTCACAACCACTTTCTGTAGTATTGCCTTCAGAAATAGTGGAGAAGTTGAAGAAAAATATCTCGGAAGAAAATGTGCTCCTTCCAGAGGAAATATCTTTATATGGTCACCGGTTTTTTATGATTCCGCATCTTTCCGGAGATCATCTTGTGCTGGATATCGAACCATACGGCGATTCTATAGATCCGGTTTTATTTCAGGATCAGCTCACCAAAATTCTTAATGAAATTGATAAGACCAATTCTATAGAAGAGATGTGTGAGCAAGCTGTTTCGCTTGTTAAGTATTTATTCGGCTATGATCGTGTAATGATGTATCAATTCGATGAAGACTGGAATGGAGAAGTAGTGGCAGAGGTCCGTGAGCAGGAACTGGAAAGCTGGCTGGGACTACATTACCCGGCTACAGATATTCCAAAACCGGCTCGGGAAATATTTCTTAAGCAGGGCGTGCGGATTATTGCTGATGTTAATTATAAAGCTTCTGAAATTCAGCCGGCGATCTCACCACTTACTAATAAACCACTGGATATTTCCAAATCTGAGTTGCGTGGGGTATCTCCTATTCATATCGAGTACCTAAAAAACATGAAAGTAGGCGCTTCCCTTACTGCTGCAATCATTTTAAATGGTAAGCTTTGGGGGCTTTTGGCTTGCCATCATTATAGCCCAAAATTTGTCAATTATCATCAACGACAATCCTGTAAATTCCTTACCCAGGTATTTTCTAATAAACTGGCACTCAAAACCTCTAATACTTTTCTAAGGAACATTACAAAATCTGAAGAAATTAGAAAAGAATTGGTTTCATATATGACTGCAAATTCTGATTTTATAGAAGCAATAACAGCTAATACTTCCCGCTTCACAGATATTGTTGATTGTGAAGGTGGTGCTATTTACTCTAACGGAAAATTATGTCTTGTAGGTAAAACTCCCGGCGAACATGAGATCTTTTCTCTCATTTTTGATTTTTTGAGTGGTAAGAAAGAAAGACTTTTTCAAACTAAAAACCTGTCGAGACATTACGCGCCTGCTAAAGAATTTGTAGAACGAGCTTCGGGTTTATTAAGCGTGCGAATTGGAGAGGAAAGGGAAGAATTTTTATTGTGGTTTAGACCTCAGACTTCCAGTACAGTAAATTGGGGCGGTAATCCTGAAAAAAAAGGTGTCTTTAAAGATGGAATAGAATACTTAAGTCCCAGAAAATCTTTTGAGCGGTGGACAGAGAAAGTATCAGGAGTGGCCGGGAAATGGGAAAAATATGATATAGAGGCAGCAATAGCCTTACAGGACAGCATTACCCATGTTCTCGTAAAAAAACAAAAGGAAACCATTGAAGAGCTCAATAAAAATCTTTCTGAAGCAAATCAGGAGCTTAAAACCTTTAGTTATAGTGTTTCCCATGATTTGCGAGGACCTTTGCGGGGAATAGAAGGTTTTGCAAGTATTCTTTCAGAAGATTA
Organism: Autumnicola lenta; assembly: GCF_031846515.1. Classification (NCBI taxonomy): domain Bacteria; kingdom Pseudomonadati; phylum Bacteroidota; class Flavobacteriia; order Flavobacteriales; family Flavobacteriaceae; genus Autumnicola; species Autumnicola lenta. The sequence goes on along the minus strand of NZ_JAVRHO010000018.1, from coordinate 47,947 downwards.
CGCATTAAAATTAGATGACTTTGGTAAAAATGCTTTAGATACAATCCTGAAGTCTGTGGAAAGAATGGATGTGCTAATAGAAGACATCCTTTCGTATTCCAAAGTGGGGCAGATGCAGATGGCGAAGCGAAAATTTTCATTAAAGGAGATGGTGGAGGAAATTAAACTTGAAAAAAAATCGGAAAATCGGTTTCCTCATGCAGAAATAAGTGTGGGTCGAAATTTGCCAATTATCGATGCAGACAAAAGGATGATTTCGCAATTAATAAATAACTTAATCGATAATGCTTTAAAATATTCTTCAGAAAAGGAAAAGCCGCTTATAGAAATCGATTCAATGGCGGGAGATTTAGAAACGGTATATTTTGTTAAGGACAATGGCATTGGTTTTGATCCCTCACAAGCTGATAAAGTCTTTGAAGTCTTTTCCCGGCTTGCCGGAGATAAATATACAGGTTCTGGAGTGGGTCTTGCCATTGCAAAAAGAGTGGTCGAGAAGCATAAAGGAAGAATTTGGGTGGAAAGCAAACCAGGAGGGGGTACTACTTTTTTCTTCACTATAACAGAGGAATAACGGCTCCTGGCATTTTTTTAATTAATTTTAGCGGAATTTCTGACAATGATAAAAACAGCTTTACGAATATTACTGGTTGAAGATTTAAAGACTGATGCTGACCTTATTAGTTATCACATTGGCAAAATTGTGGAGAACCCCGAAATTAAAGTTACAGACAACCTTGAGGAGGTGAGTGTGCTTCTTCAAAATTTTGCACCAGATGTGATTCTATCAGATTATAATCTGCCTGCCTGTACCGGATTGGATGTGCTTAGGCTGGTTAAGGATTTTGATGCAGATATGCCGTTCATTTTTGTAACGGGAACCATTGATGATGACGAGCTGGCTGCGAATACCATACTTACGGGAGCTTCGGGTTTTGTTCTCAAAAAAAACATGCGGGTTATTGGCGAAAAATTAAAGCCGCTGCTTAAACAGGTAGTCTTTAATATGATCGAGAAGGTGGAATTAAGGGAAAAAATAAGGCAGAATAAAATTGCCGTAAATCAAATATATCGTTACCTGGACCATTTTGAAGCCGATAGTGAAGAACAACGAGACTACTTAGCAAAAATAAGAAAGAATATTGACCAAATTAAATTAGAACGAGATGCTAAGTGAGTTACGAGATTCTACTGCTGAATTACACAGGGAAATAGAAGAGGAAAATGCTGCCGGTAAAATAATGGACCACAGTATTTCTATAACGCAATATAAAAATCTGCTTTTTCAGAATTATGTTGCCTATGCTATTTCAGAAAAGGAAATTTCTGCGCAACTTGTGAATTACGAACCAAGTAAATATAAGGAACTGGAAAAAGACCTGGATCAGCTAAACGTTCCTGCTGAAATTCCCTTATTTTCCGGAAGCGATTTTTTTTGTAATTCTGAAGCGGAAGCATTTGGAGCGGCTTATGTTGTCGAAGGTTCGGCTATGGGAGGAATGCTCATCTCCCGGAACTTAAAACACTGCAAAAAATTGTCGTCTATAGAAAACCACCATTTTTTCAATGGAAAACGTGATAGTTTAAAATCCTGGAATAAATTTAAGAAACTTATTGAATCCAAAACTTTTACTGAAGAAGAAAAGACCTCGGCTATAAACAAAGCAAAAGAAACTTTTGAATTTTTCGGTCAGGTTTTTAGGCAGCAGTTTCTGAACTCATAAAGAACTATTGCAAATGAGACACAGAAAATATTTTTCTGTGTCTCATTCTCCAGTTTTTTATATTCCTGTATAGTTTTGTGGTGTTATTACGCGCATTTCTTTCTTGATATCTTCAGAAACATCCAACGTTTCAATAAAATCGGCTATACTCTTTTTGTTTATTCTTTCGTTGGTGCGTGTGAGTCCTTTTAATGCTTCATAAGGATTTTTAAAGCCTTCCCTCCTTAAGATGGTCTGGAGCGCTTCTGCAACTACAGCCCAGTTATTTTCGAGATCAGCATTTAATTTTTCTTCGTTTAGCAGTAACTTATTCAGTCCTTTTAACGTGGACTTGAAAGCTATTAAGGTGTGGCCAATGGGCACACCGACGTTCCTTAGGACCGTACTGTCTGTCAAGTCGCGCTGCAATCTGCTCACAGGTAACTTTGAAGACAAGTGTTCAAATATTGCATTGGCTATTCCCAGGTTTCCTTCGCTGTTTTCAAAATCAATTGGATTTACTTTATGCGGCATTGCTGAAGATCCAATTTCCCCTTTCTTGATTTTCTGTTTAAAATAGTCCATGGAGACATAAGTCCAGATATCGCGATCCAAATCCAGAAGAATTGTGTTTATGCGTTTTAAAGCATCAAATAGCGCCGCCATATGGTCGTAGTGCTCTATTTGAGTAGTTGGGAAAGAATGGTGAAGTCCCAGCTTATTTTTGACAAAATCAGATCCAAATTCTTTCCAGTCAATTTCTGGATACGCCACTTGATGTGCATTATAATTTCCTGTAGCACCACCAAATTTTGCGGCATGTGGAACAGAATTTAACATATCCAGTTGTGCTTCCAATCTGGTAATGTATACTTCAATTTCCTTACCCAAACGGGTAGGGGAGGCGGGTTGTCCATGTGTACGGGCTAACAGTGGAATGGCAGACCAATCTTGAGCCAATTGAGTTAGCTTCTGTTGAACTTCATTGACACAGGGTATATAAACGACAGCAATAGCATCTTTTATACTTAGCGGAATTGCCGTATTATTTATGTCCTGAGAAGTGAGGCCAAAGTGTATAAATTCTTTAGAATCTTCAAGCCCCAGTTTATTAAACTCTTCTTTTAAAAAATATTCTACGGCCTTTACGTCGTGATTAGTAACTTTTTCTATATCCTTAATGGCGAGGGCATCTTCAGTAGTAAAGGATTTATATATAGATCTCAATTTGGGAAATACAGAAGTTTCTACAGCTTTTAATTGCGGAAGTGGTAGCTCACATAAAGCTATGAAATATTCAACTTCAACTTTTACCCTATATTTTATGAGGGCTTCTTCGCTAAAATAAGCAGAAAGTTCCTGGGTTTTCGAGTGATATCTACCGTCTATAGGGGAAATTGCAGTAAGCGCTGTCATTATAGTAGTTTAAAAATTAAAGGAGTAAAGATAAGGCTTCCTCTAATTTTTTTTAGTTCATCTTATGCTATTTTTTCAGGTTTTCATCTTTTCTTTTTAGTGAGTTCATCTACTAAGCGTGGGACACCAACTGAAGCTTTTTCAGGAATTATATTTAGGTTTTCAGAACTTGATATGTTAGGCTTAGGATCTATAAAATAGACTGGTATATCTTCCGGAGCAAAATCAATGAGACCTGCAGCGGGATAGACTTGCATAGAAGTCCCGATTATCAACAGGATATGTGCTTCAGAACAGATTTGAGAAGCTTTTAGAAACATGGGTACAGCTTCCCCAAACCAGACAACGTGCGGTCTTAGCTGGTGATGATGTTCACAAAAGTCTCCTACAGAGAGATCTTTTTTCCAGTCCATTACAAGATCTTCATCAAAAGTACTTCTTACCTTCAGTAATTCACCATGCAAGTGGGTTACGTTCTTACTTCCTGCACGTTCGTGCAAATCATCAATATTTTGTGTGATTATTTTCACATTAAAGACGTCCTGAAGTTCAGCCAGAGCATAATGGGCAGCATTGGGCTCTACTTGCAGGAGTTGTTTTCTGCGTTTGTTGTAGAAATCCAGTACCAGTTCCATGTTATTGTGCCATCCGGCAGGAGAGGCTACTTCCATGACATCATGCCCTTCCCAAAGTCCGTCAGCATCACGAAAGGTTTTAATTCCGCTTTCTGCGCTAATTCCTGCACCGGTTAGAACAACAATATTTTTCATTGGATAATTATTCTAAATTTGGTTGATCATTATTAAATAGCAAAAGATAGTCAAATATTTTTTCCCACCAGTAGGTTTAGTACTCTTGGCTTAAAGACAGGACTAGATTTTGCAGGTTTCATTCACAATCCTGCTCCCCCGATCAAAGACTATAAAAAATGCCAGTTTTAACGTAAAGAATTATTATTACCCGGAGAGCAATTATTTAAATGTATTTTTTAATTTTATGTCCCATGGCTCAAGAACTACTAAATCACCTGTTAAACTTCCTTACTCCAAGAAGAAGAATGCTATTTGCTAAAGTGCTTTCAGAGAGAACCAATTACTTTACGGTTGCCACCCAGGATGTTTCTCAACTTCATAATACCAGTGCTGTTTTAAGAAGTTGTGATGTTTTTGGAGTACAAAATATTCATGTTATTGAAGAAAGGAACCCGAGAAGAATCGATAAGGAAATTGCTATGGGTGCACAGAAATGGGTAGATGTGAATAGGTATAACTCAACAGATAGCTGCATCGCTCAGTTGCGGAAAAAGGGATACAGAATTGTTGCGACCAGTCCTCATGAAGATGCAGATTTACTTCAGGATTTTGATATTTCGTCACCTGCCGCTCTGTTCTTTGGTACAGAGAAAAATGGGTTATCAAGTGAATTTATTAGAAGTGCAGATGCCACAGTGAAGATACCGATGTACGGATTTACAGAAAGTTTAAATATTTCCGTTTCTGCGGCCGTTATTTTACAATCCGTCATTTCCCGATTAAAAACAAGTTCTTACAGTTGGCAGCTAACTGAGGAGGAGAAATTTGATTTACATTTGGCATGGGCTGAAAAAAGCCTGAAGAATTCAGACAAATTAAAAGAAGATTTCCTGAGATCATAAATTTATTAGTAACTTTTCAAACTTATTAAAGTTTTCGATGACCTTATTTTTTTATATAATAATTGCCATCATAACTTTTTTTGCCTTCCTGCACGCATGGGCAAAAAAGGAATATGATTTAAGTCGAACGATTGTTATCAACAGGTCCCGGGAAGAAGTCTTCGGTGTCGTACGTCAATTGCGTAAGCAGCCTCAATGGATGCCTTGGTTTAATAGAGATACTGAAGCTTGTCTGAAATATAAGGGAATAGATGGTAAGCCTGAAGCTTCCTTCTATTGGAAAGGTAACAGCAAAGTTGGTGAGGGGATTCAAAGAATTGTAAAAGTACGTCAGGGCAAGGTGATAGAGACAAAAATACTTTTTATAAAGCCTTTTAAGCTTAATGCACTCACGTATATTGGTGTAAAAGAATTAGAGCCGGAAAAAACTAAAATGGTTTGGGGAGTAAGAGGGTATATACCCTTTCCATTAACAATAATCAGCCTATTTTACGGTGTGGACCGGCTACTTTCAAAAAATATTGAGGAAGGTTTAAAGAATCTTAAGGAGATTCTTGAGAGACATTAAATCTACCTTTGGAGAACTTTAAACTCTTCGTAACACCCACTTATTGCATCAAGTATTTGCAGGTCATTGGCTGTTTTCATAAAATCTTTTGAATAGTTGCATCTTAGCAGGATTTCATTTATTTCTGATTTTTCTACCTGAAGAATTGCGGTAAGGGTTTCACGGTCGTATTTATTCTGAAGAAGCTTTCTTATTTCATCTTCTTCCTTCATCTGTCTTAGTTTCCGCATCTGCTTGGGACGTTTCCCGAATATATTATGAAGCACATCAGCAGGATTAAAAATGGACCCGAGAACCCGGGTGACAGCATTGGGAGAATTATCTCCCCCTTCGTATCCTGTATTTAGACCAGAAATACTGTACCTGTAATTCTCGTAAATAGGAATGTTTTTGGCATCAATCTCTAAGTACCCGGTAAGCGTAACCGGACTAAGAACTACTTCTTCCAAAGCTATTCCCAGTTCGGTCATTTTTACTTTTACATTGCCAAACTTAAGCCAGTCATTCGTGACTCTCACTTTTATTGATCTAAATCCCAGATAGGAAAAGTATAAAGTATCATTAACAGTAGCCTGCAGTTCAAACTCACCTTCCTCGTTGGTTATAGTTCCTTTTACCTGATTAAGGTTTACGATATGAACCCTTTCTATAGGCCTGTCGTCGGCAGCATTCATAACCACACCACTAACCATATCCTGTGCAAAACCACAGTAGCCTAAGAATAATAGAATTAAGACTAGAAAGTTCTTTTTCATCACGATTGGGGCCTAAAATATGAAATACCTATAAAAAATAATGCCAGATTTCTTTTTATCTGAAATTATTTCTTAGAACGTCTTCTTTTTATAGAACTTTCAATATTCTTGTTTCGGCTACCTGCTTTCTTTCCTCTGCTTCTTCCTTTAGAATCATCATCTCCACCAGATCTTCTGCGAGATCCTCCATCTGAATTGGATTTAAAAGACCGCTTCTTTTTGTCTGAAAAATTCCTTTTTCCACCACCGCCACCTCCGCGGTTTCCTTTGCCGGAATCTTTAGTTACTTCAACATTTACATGTCTGCCGTCGTGTTTAAATTCATTGAATGTCTCCAGTACCTTATCTGTATGTGCAGCATCGGTGTTGAAGAATGAAAAACTCTCTTTAACATCTACCTTGTAAACATCATCTCTTCCAAGATCTAAAGTAGCTTTAAGGAAATCCTTAAGACTCATCCAATCAAAATCGTCTTTAGAACCTACATTAATAAAATAACGTGTGGAGTTAGTATCTGAAGAAGCTACTCCTCCTGAGTTCTTAGAGCTAAGATCGGGAGCATTTTTATAGTAGTTAAAGAATCTTGTAAACTCAACAGAAAAAACCTTTTTAATTAATTCTTCTTTAGAGAAATCCTGAAGAACCTCTGTAATGCTTGGTAAATAAGGATCAATTTCGTGGTTTATTTTTGTGTCTTTTATATCATTCGCAAGATGGAATAGCTGAACGCGGCAAATTTCCATCCCGTCAGGAATATCTTTTTGCTCAAAAGACTGGCCAATGATCCGTTCAATACTTTTTATCTTTCTAAGTTCGCTTTTGGAAATAATAACCATAGAAACACCGCTCTTTCCGGCTCTACCGGTTCTACCACTCCTGTGCGTGTAAGTTTCAATTTCGTCTGGTAACTGATAATTAATTACGTGTGTGATATCATCAACATCAATTCCCCTCGCGGCAACATCTGTAGCTACAAGCATCTGGATTTGTCTGCTTCTAAAACTTTTCATTACCAGGTCTCTCTGGTTCTGGCTCAAATCGCCATGTAGAGCGGCAGCACTATATCCATCTTCAATTAATCTTTCAGCTACTTTTTGGGTATCTCTCTTGGTACGGCAAAAAATAACTGAAAATATATCTGGATTGGCATCGGCAAGACGCTTTAAAGCAGCATATCTATCGCGGGAATTTACCAGATAATATTCATGAGAAACGTTAGTAGCTCCCATATTTTTTGTTCCAACCGTAATTTCTACAGGGGAACGCATAAACTTTTTGGCTATCGTAGCGACTTCTTTAGGCATTGTCGCCGAAAATAGCCAGGTATTTTTTTCTTTTGGGGTATGGGATAAAATTGCAGTAATATCTTCAAAAAAGCCCATATTGAGCATTTCATCGGCCTCGTCAAGAACGCAATATTCTATCCTGGAAATGTCAACAAGTTTTCTGTTGATCATATCCTGCATTCTTCCTGGTGTAGCTACAATAATCTGTGCTCCACGTTCGATCTGTCGTGCCTGGTCTGTAATACTGGCACCACCATAGATAGCGACAGCATTTATAGACTTCTCGTATTTGGAATAATTTTTAATCTCATTTGTGATCTGTAGGCATAGTTCACGTGTAGGCGAAAGTATTAGTGCCTGTGTATGCCTTGCATCTGCATTGATCTTTTGAATTAGCGGAAAACCAAAGGCCGCTGTTTTTCCCGTTCCTGTTTGAGCCAGGGCGACCATGTCAGTATCGTCCTGCAGTAAAATTGGTATAGCTTTTTCTTGTACTTCACTTGGGCTTTCAAAGCCCATATCTTCAACAGCTTTTAAAATAGAGGAATTTAAACCTAATTGTTCGAATTTATTCATGTATCTTTTTAAAATAAGTTGCAAAGGTACGTAATAGTTTGCAGCTTTGAGCATTATATCTTTTTGCTTATTCCTTTAAAAAAGAAATTAACTTGCCAAATGCTTTGCCACGATGACTTATTGCGGCTTTTTTGTTCATTTCCATTTCAGCAAAGCTAAGTTCCTCGCCTTCAGGCTTAAAAACAGGATCATAACCAAAGCCATTGGTACCTCGTTGCTCCTTTAATATACTTCCTGCGCAGATTCCGGTAAAGAGTTCTTCGTTATTATTCAGGCTAAGAGCAATAACAGTTTTAAATTGCGCTCTTCTGTTTTGCTTGTCCTTTAAGTTAGCTAGTAATTTCTGAATATTTGCTTCATCGTCTTTTTCTTCGCCGGCATAACGGGCAGAATATACGCCCGGTTCTCCCGAAAGAGCTTCCACTTCTAAGCCCGTGTCATCTGCAAAACAATCGTAGCCGTAATTCTTTTTTACATATTGTGCCTTTAACAAAGCATTACCTTCTATGGTATCGGCAGTTTCAGGAATATCTTCTAAGCAATCGATATCATCAAGGGAAAGAAGCGTGATACTGTCAGGGAGTAATGCGTTTATTTCTTTTAATTTATTCCGGTTATGAGTGGCAAAAACTAGTTTCATATATTATTTGTGGTGATAAGGTTCATTTCTAAGAATAGTAAAAGCCCGATAGACCTGTTCGGTAAAAAAGAGCCGTACCATTTGGTGTGAAAACGTCATTTTAGATAATGATATTTTCGAATTTGCTCTTTGGTAAACTGCTTCAGAAAAACCGTAAGGGCCGCCTATTACAAAAATGAGCTGTTTTAAGCCACTGTTCAGGCGCTTTTGAATATATTCTGAAAAAGCTTCTGAAGAAAATTGTTTTCCGTTTTCGTCCAATAGTACGAGAAAATCGGAGTTTTGAACTTTGGAAAGAATTTGTTCTCCTTCCTTTACTTTCTGCTGATTCTCATCCAGATTCTTGACTTTTTTAAGATCTGGTATAATCTCCATTTCAAATTTGTTATAAAACTGAAGGCGCTTAAAGTAAACTTCAATTAACTGCTGAAGCTGCTTGTTATCGGTCTTTCCTATGCAAAGTAATTTTATAGTCATTCTGTAGATTTAGCGCAGACTTTGCTACATTTACAAAAATAAGTATTGAAAATGATCTCAGCCGCACAATTTGAAAAAGAAATTGAACTAATAATTTCCAATGCAGTTCGGGAAGATGTGGGAGATGGCGATCACAGTTCCCTTGCATGTATTCCTGAGAGTGCAAAAGGAAAAGCAAAATTACTGGTAAAGGATGAGGGTGTCATCGCTGGTGTAGATTTTGCCCGCCGGGTATTTAAAGCCGTGGATCCAGATCTTATTATGGATGTGCAGATTAAGGATGGAGAAAGAGTAAAAAGGCGCGATATAGTTTTTTATGTTGAAGGTAGTTCCCGGTCTATTTTAAAGGCAGAGCGTCTGGTCCTAAATGGTATGCAGCGCATGAGCGCTATTGCATCGAAAACTGCAGAATTTGCTGATAGACTTAGAGGAAGCAACACCCAAATTCTGGATACCCGAAAAACGACACCAGGGATTAGGGCACTGGAAAAATGGGCAGTAAAAATTGGAGGTGGCGAGAATCATCGTTTTGCGCTTTATGATATGATCATGCTTAAAGATAATCATATCGATTTTGCTGGGGGAATCACAAAAGCAATTGATAAAACTAAAAAATACCTAAAAGAAAAGAATCTGGACCTCAAGATTATTGTAGAAGCCCGGAATTTGGATGAGATAAAAGAAATTTTGAGGTCTGAAGGGGTTTACAGAATTTTAATTGATAATTTTAATTATGAGGATACCAGAAAAGCAATTGGACTGATTGACGGCAAGTGTCTCACAGAATCCAGTGGTGGAATTACTCTGGAAACCGCAGCTAAATATGCTGATTGTGGTGTGGATTATATCTCTAGTGGATCTTTGACACATTCAGTTCATAATATGGACCTTAGCTTAAAAGCTATTTAAAAAGATGGCTTTAAAAAAAGCGTTTAAATCTAAACTGGAAGACCTTTCCAATTGGGGGGAGAGTAAAACCAGGAATGTAAAAATTCCGGGTTCCGAAGGTTTAACGCTTTATGATTTATGGATTCTCTATTCCGGAGGAATAGTTAAAGGAACCTTTTCTACCCGGGCAAGTGCGATTGCTTTTAGTTTTTTTATGGCCCTTTTTCCTTTTCTTCTTTTTATTTTAAACCTCGTTCCATATATCAATTTTATTGACGATTTTCAATTGCAGTTTCTCACATTTATGCTCGATTTACTGCCTCCAAATACAGTAGAGTATTTCGATAAAATCCTGTATGATATTGCCGATAATCAGAGAGGGGGTTTGTTATCGCTTTCCTTTATTCTTTCGATTTTTTTGATGACCAACGGAATAAATGCGATTTTCACAGGATTTGAATTCTCATATCATACAGAAAGAAATAGATCTATAGTAAGACAGTATCTCGTCGCGATAGGGGTATCTTTTATCATGGCATTGTTGTTGTTTATAACCATCATACTCACTGTTTACCTTACTTATGCTGTTGATGATCTTTATGACCTGGGTCTTGTGGAACGTAATGGAGAAGGAGCAGGTTTTGTAAAGTATACAGCTTTTGTACTCTTAATATACGTAGCCGTGGCAACCCTTTATTACTTTGGAACTAAAGAGGCTCGCCAGGCAAGATTTTTTTCTATAGGAGCTATCTTTACTACAGTCCTTATCATGATTACCACCTATTTATTTGGGTTGTACATAGAAAATTTCTCATCATATAATGAGCTTTATGGTTCAATTGGGGCGCTTTTAATATTAATGGTATATATCTGGTTGAATTCTAACGTATTGTTATTAGGATTCGAATTAAATGCATCATTAATAAAAATGAAAAGGAAAAATTGAATAACTTTCGAATTAATAAAACCTAAATCATGAAAAAATTTATAACTCTTACGCTTGTTTTATGCAGTATAAATCTGGCATTCGCCCAAACGACTGTTGGAGATGCTACTTTGCCTAACACACTAACTGTTGAAGATCAAAACCTTATTCTCAATGGAGCAGGGATAAGAGAAAAATTCTGGATAGATCTTTATGCTGCCGGCTTGTACCTGAAGTCAAAATCTTCTGATGCCAGTAAAATCATGGCGGCAAACGAACCTATGGCTATTAAATTGCACATCGTATCTAAAATGGTGAGCAGTGAGAAAATGATTAATGCAATTGAAGAAGGGTTTGAAAAATCAACCAATGGAAATACAGATCCCATTGCATCTGAAATAGAAAAAGTAATTGGATTTTTAAAGGAAGAAATAAAAAAAGATGATGTTTTTGATATTATTCATACCCCTGGCAAAGGTGTTGTGTTAGTTAAAAATGGACAAAAAAAAGGGGTAATAGAGGGAATGGATTTTAAAAAAGCTCTGTTCGGAATTTGGTTGGCAGATCAACCGGCAGATGATGATCTAAAAGAATCTATGCTGGGGAAATAATAAATTTAATTACATCAGTGAAATGACAACCAAGTTTTATTTATCAGTTTTTTTTGTTCTGGGACTATATTGGTTTACCTCACTTCAGGCTCAGACGGTTTTTGGTAAATGGGAGAACCGGAACGAAGACGGCAAAGTAAATTCTGTTATTGAAGTTTACGAACAGGATGATGAGGTTTTTGGAAGGATTGAAAGAATAATGAAAGAGGAGGACAGGGATAGAAAATGTACTGCATGTGAAGGTGCGTTGCATAACCGTCCTCTGGAAGGTTTGGTAATAATGCGTGGCCTGGAACGAGCAGATGATGGTTACGAAGATGGGGTAGTCATAGATCCCAAATCCGGAAAAGAATATAGATGCAAAATCTGGCTCGATCCCGAGAATCCTGACAAATTATATGTTCGGGGGTACATAGCCTTCTTCTATAAAACAAAAGTTTGGGATAGACTGGAATAGAGCTGTGAAACGAATTTTAAAAGACCATTTCTTTGACAGGAATGGTTTTTTAATTTTACGATCAGGAGATCAAACAAGAAAAAAATAATATCTATGCCGTTTTTTATAGATGTCATATTACCACTCCCACTGGATAAACGCTTTACGTATTTAGTTGATAAATATGAAGCTGAATACCTTATGAGGGGGATGAGAGTTACTGTTCCTTTTGGTAAATCTAAGGTCTACACAGGAATAGTAGCCGATATTCATCAAAACCCTCCAGGAGTTTACGAGGCCAAACCTATACATCAGATTCTCGACAAGCAAGCTATAATTACAGAACATCAGCTCAAACTCTGGAAATGGATCTCTGCTTATTATATGTGTGCAGAAGGAGACGTTTTGCGTGCTGCAGTACCGGGAGCTTTTTTGCTGGAAAGCGAAAGTATAGTAAAATTAATAACTAATCTCGATTCTGACGACTTAGAGCTGGATGATGAAGAATATCTTATAATAGAAGCACTGCACAGGCAGTCTTCATTGAAAGTACAGGAAATCACCCAGCTACTGGATAGAAAAAATGCGCTGCCGGTGATAAACAGGCTTGTGGAAAAAGGAATAGTAGCACTGAATCAGGAAGTATATGAGCAGTACAAGCCAAAAAAGGTAAGATTTGTGCGAATGGCTGAAGCTCATTCCGGAGAGGCAGCAATGCACAAATTACTGGATGAGCTGGAGAGGGCTCCAAAACAAAGGGAGATTGTTCTGAATTTCTTCAGTTTAAAGGCGCAGAGTGTAAAACCTGTTAAGGCGAAACATTTACTTCAGAAAAGCAATTCTTCAGCAGCTATTCTTAAGAGTTTACTGGATAAAGGATTTCTAGAAGAATACTTTTTGGAAACCGATAGGAACACTTATTCCGGAGATGCACCAAATTCAGATCTTGTGTTCAATGAATACCAGGAGAAAGCATTTCGTGATATAAAGGAGAATTTTCAGAAAGATGAGGTTTGCCTTCTTCATGGCATTACCTCTTCAGGAAAAACGGAAATTTATATTCGGTTAATTCAGGAAACATTAAAAGAAGGAAAGCAGGCTTTGTATCTGCTGCCGGAAATTGCCCTTACCACTCAGCTTATCCAAAGGCTGCAGAGCTATTTTGGAGAACAGGTACTCGTTTTCCATAGTAAATACTCCATGAATGAACGTGTTGAAGTATACCGGCATGTTCTGGCGAATGATAAAAAGGGTCAAATAGTAATAGGGGCACGATCTGCAATTTTTCTTCCTTTTTCAGATTTAGGGCTTGTTGTGGTGGACGAAGAACATGAAGGAACATTTAAGCAGTTTGATCCTGCTCCAAGGTATCATGCCCGTGACGTGGCCGTAGTTTTGGCAAATTTCTTTAAGGCTAATATAATTTTGGGATCTGCAACTCCTTCTTTAGAATCTTATTTTAATGCACAGCATCATAAATATGGTCTTGTAGAACTTAACCGTCGCTATGGTGATGTGCTTCTTCCGGAAATTGAAATTGTAGATATAAAGACGAAACACAAAAAGAAATTAATGACAGGTCATTTTTCTGACCGGCTGCTGGAGGAAATAAGAGTTGCATTAAAAGAAGAAGAGCAGGTGATTCTTTTCCAAAACAGGCGCGGATTCTCTCCCATCCTGGAGTGTAATACCTGTGGACATTCCCCGCAATGCCCAAATTGCGATGTTAGCCTTACTTACCATAGTCACAATAACCAGCTTAGATGTCATTATTGCGGTTATCATATTGCGATGCAACAAAAATGTATGGCTTGTGATAGCAATGATATTTCGACAAAGGGATTTGGAACTGAGCAAATAGAAACAGAATTAAAATCTCTTTTTCCTAATCATGCAATTGGCAGAATGGACCAGGATACTACTCGTGGGAAATACGGATATGAAAAAATTATCAACTCTTTTGAACAACAGGAAATCGATATTCTGGTGGGAACACAAATGCTTACGAAAGGTTTGGACTTCAGGCACGTAAGCCTTGTAGGAATTATGAATGCAGATAACTTGTTAAATTTCCCCGACTTCCGTGCGCATGAACGCAGCTTTCAGCTTATGCTGCAGGTAGCAGGAAGAGCGGGAAGAACAAAGAAAAGAGGAAAAGTACTAATTCAGAGCTATAATCCATATCACCAGATAATTCAGCAGGTTTCGGCCAATAATTATTCCGGGATGTATAAAGATCAATTGGAAGAGCGCTATAATTATCAATATCCGCCGTTTTTCAGGCTTATAAGATTTACACTAAAAAGCCGGGATTATTCCAGGACAAATGATGCCGGCGACTGGCTGGCTAAATCATTGAGTAATGTCTTCGATCCATATGTGTTGGGACCTGAATTTCCTCCGGTAGCCAGAATTCGAAATGAGTATTATAAAAATATTTTACTTAAAATTCCGCAGCAGCAGTCTTTGGGGAAGACAAAAACGGTTGTGCATAAAATTATGAACAGTTTTAAAGCTATTGGGGCTTTTAAAAGTGTAAAAGTGGTAATTAATGTTGATCCCGTTTAAAAACTATCTGAAGCCGTTATGGATTTATTGGTAAAGGAGAGGAGATATGTTGAGGTAAATAAAAATCAGAACCTGTAGGGAGGTCCTGTTATTTATTTTATTGAATAGCACTTAGAGCCTCTACAAGGTTATTTTTCTTGTGCCTGCTAAGAGGTAATTTCTGCTTATCAATTTCAATATTTTTGCTATTGTACCTTTCTATTTTTTCAAGGTTAACAATATAGGACTTATGGATACGCAAAAAACGATCGCTGGGTAACTGCTTCTCAAAAGACTTCATGGTGGCCAGAACAACGAAATTATCTTTTTCAGTTATAAATTTCACATAATCTCCCAGAGCCTGTATATACTTAAGACTGTTAAGGTAAACTTTCCGGTTTTTGAGATTACTTTTTACAAAGATAAAATCTTCATCTTCCGGTGTTACGTTCTGGTGTTTAAGCTTAAAAAGATTAATAGCTTTACTTACCGCGTTATTAAAGCGCTCCTTATTAACCGGTTTGTGTATATAGTCCACCGCATCATAATCAAAGGCTTTAAAGGCATACTTTGTTTTTCCTGTAACAAAGATGATTTGTGGTTTGTTAGGGAGGTCGTCCAGAAGTTCGAATCCCGAAAGGATTGGCATTTCAATATCCAAAAAAATAAGGTCGGTTTCGTTATCCAGCAGTCCATTCTTAGTCTCGATGGCATTATTATATTCGGCCACCAGCTTTAGGTGAGGATGATCCTTAATGAGTTTGACAATGGATAAACGCTGCAAACTCGAATCATCTACGACTGCACATTTGAGTAGTATTTCTTCCACGCTGTAATTAGGATAGGTTAGGTATTAACAATATTAATCATTAAATTCGTCAAATACAAAGACAAAGTTAATTTTCATCGTTAAAAAATGAGTTTTTATCCTTTTTAATAAGGTTTTGTAAATATAAATATTAGTTCTATTTTTGCAGCCAATTTAATTAAAACAAATATTTATGAATCGTTATGAAACTGTTTTCATCTTGAATCCCGTTTTATCTGATGATCAGATAAAGGAAACAGTTAAGAAATATGAAGAATTTCTTGTTTCTAAAGGTGCCAAGATGATAGCCAAAGAAGATTGGGGGCTAAAAAAATTAGCTTATGCAATCCAACACAAAAAAAGTGGTTTTTACCACCTGTTTGATTTTGAAGCTCCGGGAGAGGCTATTGAGCCGTTGGAGTTGGCATTTAGAAGAGACGAGCGTATGATGCGTTATTTAACTGTAAGGTTGGATAAGCATGCTGCAGCTTGGGCAGACAAAAGAAGATCACGAATCCAGGAAAAAGCGTAAGTATGGCTACATCTATTGAACAACAAGCGAAAGGAAAAAAAGACGGAGAGATAAGATATCTTACTCCTCTTAATATAGAGACTACCAAAGCAAAGAAATATTGTAGGTTTAAAAGGTCTGGTATTAAATATATCGACTATAAAGATCCTGATTTTCTTATGGGCTTGGTAAACGATCAGGGAAAATTATTACCTCGTCGATTGACAGGTACTTCTCTAAAATACCAGAGAAAAGTGGCTGTTGCGGTAAAGCGCGCCCGTCACTTAGCGTTAATGCCATATGTTGGTGATTTATTAAAATAAAAAGAGGCAATTATGGAATTGATACTTAAGAAAGACGTAGATAAATTAGGTTTTAAAGATGACGTTGTAAACGTAAAAAACGGTTACGGCAGAAATTTTTTAATTCCTCAGGGTTATGCTGAACTTGCAACTCCGTCAACCAGAAAGGTATTGGCTGAGACTCTTAAGCAAAGAGCTTACAAGGAACAGAAGAATATAGATGAAGCTAAAGCTCAGGCTGAAAAACTTAACAATATCGAGATAAAGCTTACTGCAAAATCAGGAGCTGGAGACAAATTGTTTGGTTCTATTACAGATGCAGATTTAGCTGAGGCTCTTTCTAAAGAAGGAGTAAGCATTGATAGAAAATACATTAACATTGCAGGTGGAAACATCAAGCGTTTGGGACAGTACGAAGCAACGTTGCGTTTTCACCGTGAAGTTATTTCAAACTTTACCTTCGATGTGGTAGGTGAATCTTAATTCATCTTACTTATAATTTTAAGCCTGCTCATTTTTGGGTAGGCTTTTCTTTTTTCAGAAAATGTTATTATGAAGTATAACAGACTTACAAAAGAGCAATTTGAAGAAATGCACCAGGAGTTTATTAATTTCCTGGCTACGCAATCTATTACTGCGGAAGAGTGGAAAGATATAACAGTAAATAAACCTGAAGTAGCCGAAAAAGAACTTGATCTTTTTAGTGATCTTATCTGGGAAGGAGTTTTAAATAAAGTAGAATATCTTGAACATTTTTCTCCCAACCAGATGTTCATGTTTCATATTACTGCCGCTACAATTAACCTCATTGCGGTTAAAGTCGACAGTCAGGAAATAGATATAACTTCCAAGACCGGTTACAATTGGTTGCGCAGTAACCTCATGGACGATTCTGTAACTATTTATACTTCAACAAAAGCTATGAGCGACGACCGGAATAAAGATATTTTCGCCCTTATTCGGCAGGGAGCAAATATTACTAAAGGTGATTTGTACCGGTATTTTGAAGAGGTGGTGCAGGAGTAAAAAAAAGTTTGAAAGTTTAAGGTTAAAAGTTTAAAAGTAAAGAGCTGAAATTTTTGGCTTCTAAATTGCTTTCATATTTTCCTACAAACTACAAACTACAAACTACAAACTACAAACTACAAACTACAAACTACAAACTCCAAACTACAAACTCCAAACTCCGAACTCCAAACTACAGCCTACTCCCGCTACTCATATCTCAACGATTCAATAGGATCCTGTTTTGCAGCTTTTATAGCAGGGAAACTTCCGGCAAGGATCGCCACTACAATAGTAATTGCTGTTGCCCAGATGATCGCTACCCACGGAGTCGTAAAGTCAAATTCTGCAAATGTTGCCACTCCGTAGCCAATTAGAATTCCGAGTAAAATTCCAAGAATTCCACCCAGCTGACCAATTAAAAGAGTTTCGATAAAAAACTGACCTGCAATTGTGCCTTTTTTAGCTCCAAGAGCTTTCCTTACCCCAATTTCGCGGGTTCTTTCGGTAACAGAAACCAACATAATGTTCATAAGTGCAATTGAAGATCCGAAGATCGTGATTATAGATATTCCCCAGGCCGCATAATTCAGATATTCTGTAATAGAAAGAATTCGGTTTATAAGGTCATCACTGCGCTGGATTCCGAAATTATTATCCTCCACAGGATTCAGTTTTCTTATATTTCTGAAGGTGATAATTGCTTCACTCTGCGCACCTTCCAGATATTCCTTATTATTAACTTTTACACTCACATTATAGTTAATATGTGGCTGTGTAAAAAGTGAGCGTGCCTGCTGTATTGGAATAATTACCCGTAAATCCTGATTATTCCCGAAAGTAGAACCTTTGGATTCTAAAATGCCTATGACCCGGAATTTTGCTCCCCGAACACTGATAATTTTATCTACCGGATTTTGGCCATTAAACAAACCTTCTTTAAAGTCGGCACCCAATATGGCAACATTATTATTGTTCTGAAGATCAAATACGTTGAAATCCCGCCCTTCTTCAACTTTAAGTCCGGAGTTGTCGAGAAAATTTTCGTTTGCACCTATCACAGCCACTTCAGGATCTGTTTTTTCATTGGCATGTTTTATTTCCGCAGCATTGGTTCCGGTAAAAGAAACTGCGGTCTGGGAAAAAGGATAGGCAAAATTTTCTTCGAACTTTTTTACTTCCTGGTAAGTAATCACAGGATTCACCTTTTGCCTTTCACCACCGCCGCTTCTCTGAAAAGTAAGATCGTAACGCTGAATATTAAAGGTATTAGCCCCCATAGATGCGAAATTGTTCCCTATGGTGTTCTCTAAAGCTGCAACAGCACTTAAAATTCCTACCAAGGCAGTAATTCCAATAGCAATAATAAGTACCGTCAGGATGGTTCTCAGGGCTTGACTCCTAATAGAGGTTATGGCGATGCGTATATTTTCTTTTAATAGTGAAAACATGTAAAATTATTTCGAACTTAAAGGTTAGACTATGAAAATTGGGTAATGTTACTTAAAATTTAAAATTTGTTCAGGTTCGTACAAAAATTAAGATATTTGCACTCCTGTTAGGCTGATGCATCAGTCTAAGATAACCAAATTAAAACAGCGGCATGAGCCGTCATTATTTTTTATGGCACAAAAACCTTCTATTCCAAAAGGCACAAGAGATTTTTCACCGGCAGAGGTGGCAAAGCGGAATTATATTATAGAAAAAATTCAGGATCAGTTCAAAAAATTTGGATTTCAGCCTATAGAAACCCCGAGTTTTGAAAATTCTGATACGCTTATGGGAAAGTATGGCGAAGAAGGGGACAGGCTCATTTTTAAAATTCTGAATTCCGGAGATTTTCTTCGGAAGGCAGACGAAAAGGCTTATTCGGAAAAGAACAGTCTTCAAATAACCTCTTCAATCAGTGAAAAAGCCCTGCGTTACGACCTTACCGTTCCTTTTGCGCGTTATGTGGTACAACATCAAAATGAGATAGAATTTCCTTTTAAAAGGTATCAGATTCAGCCGGTTTGGAGAGCAGACAGGCCGCAAAAAGGAAGGTTTAGAGAATTCTTTCAGTGCGATGCAGATGTGGTTGGGAGTGACAGTTTATGGCAGGAAGTAGAATTTGTACAGCTTTACGATGCTGTTTTTGCCGCACTTAACCTGCAAGGAGTAACCATAAAAATCAACAATCGTAAAATTTTGTCTGGTTTTGCTGAAGTTATTGGTGAAAAAGACAAATTAATAGATTTTACAGTTGCTTTGGACAAGCTCGACAAGGTGGGGGAGGAAGGTGTAAAGAAAGAAATGCTCGAAAAAGGGATTTCTGAGGCTGCCCTGGAGAAAATTCAGCCAATTTTTAGTTTAAAAGGTGATTTTTCAGAAAAAATCGAGGTTTTAAGGCAGATTCTGGCTACTTCAGAAATTGGAAAAGCGGGAATTGAAGAGCTGGAATTTATTCAGAAGGCAATTTTAAGCATGCCCCTTAAAACGGCAATTATCGACCTTGATGTCACGCTGGCACGTGGCCTTAATTATTACACCGGGGCAATTTTTGAAGTTGGTGCGCCACAGGAAGTGAAAATGGGATCTATTGGCGGCGGCGGCCGTTATGACGACCTTACCGGAATATTCGGACTAAAAAATATGAGCGGCGTTGGAATTTCCTTCGGCTTGGACAGGATTTTTCTTGTTCTGGAAGAGCTGGATCTCTTTCCTCCAACCGTTACTGAAAACACGAGAGTACTTTTCATCAATTTTGGTGAAAAAGAAGCTCTATATGCCCTTAAAGCTGTGCGAAAACTCCGTGAAGAAGACGTGACTGCAGAACTTTTTCCCGATTCGGCTAAAATGAAGAAACAAATGAACCATGCCAATAAACGGAATATCCCGTTTGTGGTATTGGCAGGAGAAGAAGAAATGGCTCAGGAAAAATTTACCCTCAAGAATATGAAATCCGGGGAACAGCGAACAGTAAACGCGGAAGAATTGAAGGTAATACTTGCTGCGCAATAATTTACCACCCCGGCCTACGGCCACCCCTCCTTAAAAAAGGAGGGGAGCATAAAGCTTGTTGCTGCAATGGGATCCTCCAAAATGTTAATTATCGGCCTACAGGAATGCTAATGAGAGAAGCACTCGGCTTACGGCCACCCCCTTTTTTAAGTAGGGGAGCATAAAGCTTGTTGCTGCAAGGGTGTCCTCAAAAATGTCAATTATCGGCCTACAGGAATGCTAATGAGAGAAGCACTCGGCCTACGGCCACCCCCTTTTTTAAGTAGGGGAGCATAAAGCTTGTTGCTGAAATGGGATCCTCCAAAATGTTAATTATCGGGCTACAGGATTGCTAATGAGAGAATCAATTGTCCTACGGCCACCCCCTTTTTTAAGGAGGGGAGCAATATAAAGTTTTTATTTTTTTTAAACTCCGAACTCCGAACTCCGAACTCCGAACTCCGAACTCCAAACTCCAAACTTGAAACCTTAATATGCACTTGCATTATTCAGCCGTTGCATTTGCTCTTCAGATAAATTTATATCCATAGCCTCGAAAAAAGCTTTTAAGTGGGATTTCTTTGTAGCGCTGGCAATAGGAGCAGTTATGCCGGGTCTTTCTATAAGCCAGGCCAGTGCTATGGCAGCTTCAGAAACCATGTGCTCATTAGAAATTTCATGAATTACTTTCAGAACAATTTTGCCTCTCTCATCGAAATAGTCTTTAAGAAACATTTCCCTTTCTTTGCCTTTAATGTCTTCTTTATTCTGATATTTCCCCGTGAGAAATCCACTTGCCAGTGAGAAATAGCTTAAAACTGATAAGTTGTTCTCTTTACAAATATCTCTGATTTTTCCTTCAAATTTTCCTCTTTCCATCAGACTGTATTCCGGTTGAAAAACTTCATATTTGGGCAGGTTCTCATTTTTAGCAGCATCTAAAGAAGCCTGAAGTCTTTCCGGAGAGAGATTGGAAGCTCCTATGTATCTCACCTTTCCCTCTTTTATCAATTGCTGATAGGTTTCCAGAGTTTCTTCTACCGGGGTTTTATTATCATCCCAATGTGTGTAGTATAGGTCAATATAATCGGTCTGCAGGCGCTTTAGAGAATCTTCTGAAGCTTTTAAAATATGAGAGCGGGAGATGTCTTTGTCTCCTCCCTGCTGCATACTTGAGCCAACCTTGGTGGCAAGGTTTATCTTATCGCGTACACCGCGCTCCTTCATCCATTTGCCTATAATACGCTCAGATTCTCCTCCATCATTTCCTTCTGCCCAACGGGAATAAACATCTGCTGTATCTATAGTTGTTAGCCCTTTTTCTAAAAGTTCGTCCAGCATCTTAAATGATTTTTTTTCATCCAGCGTCCAACCAAACACGTTTCCGCCAAAGACGATGGGAGCAGTTCTAAGATCTGTATTTCCGAGCATTTTGTATTTCATGAGACTAATTTTTTGTGCATTTTAAAATAACAACTCTTTAAGGTAAAGCAAGTATGATCACGATAATTAGCAAATTTTTAACCTGATTTTGCACTTCGGAGATACTTCTTGAGATTTTTTTAAAATAGATCTGCCGGAGTTTTTGTTATCTTGAAAGGAATTCAAAAACAGTTAAAAATGAAAAACTTAATAGCAGGTTTAACCTTATTATTAGTCCCATTTATTTCAGTTTCTCAAATCACAAATACCGGAGATAAATTCTCCATTACTCCTGAAGGGTTTACGCAGTCGGTAATTCGTGAATATAGCGGGAAAACAGATTCAGATTTGCATGAATCTATTTTTCTATGGGCAAAATATACCATAGATAATTATGAAGAAGCCCTTGTGAGGGATGTTCCTTATGAATATTTAGAGTTCCGGATGTTTGTACCTCAGGGAATTGTCCTGGAAGATAATGGGGAAATCTACCAATGGGATGTGATGATGGATGTTGGCTTCCGGTTAAGAGATCAGGAGATTCGTTACGATATTGGTCTTGTGGAAGTAAGTAGTCCAGATGCGCCTACTTTTGCTCTTGAAGGAGACCCTAATGAATGGTCATTTTTCGACAACGATGGAAAAACCCGTTCTTTTAATAAAGAGGCACAGGAACAGATAAACTCAATAGCCAATAATATTATACGCTCTGTCTCGGCTTATGTCAACCGGGATGCCACCATACCTGCTGAAGAATCAGAGGAATAATCGGTTTTTAATTACAAGGCATAATAAATGTAAAAGTGGTTTTCTCTTCTGTAGAATCTACAAGAATTTCTCCTCCATGAGCTTTGGCAATTTCTGAGGAAATGTAAAGTCCAAGGCCCAGACCGCCACTACTGGATTTGGAGTCTTGCCTGTAGAAAGGATCAAACAGATGCTTTTTTACTTCCGGGGCGATTTTATCTCCTGCATTGCTTACGGCAAGCTTAAAATAGCCATTTTCATTATATGCCTTTACTTCTACAGGCTGATTATCATCACCATGTTTTATAGCATTGCCCAGCAAATTTGAAAATAACTGTGCTATACGGTCTTCATCACATAAAAAGGATTTTTTTAAATCTATGGTGGACTTTATTTCCTGATCTGGTGCCACGGCAGCAATTTCTACCAGTACCTGCTCTAGTGTATTTTTGAGCGAATCGCAGTCTTTTACTTTTGTTAATTTAATACCATCTCCTAAATGTCCACGTGCAAAATCCAGCATGTTGTCTATTAAGGCCTGCATGCGGTAGGAGGTAGATTTTATGGTGGATGCGTACTTTAGTGCTTTTTCATCTGTGGAAAGATGTAATAGAAGATCTGAACACATTCTGATTGTCCCTAACGGATTTCGAAGATCATGTCCTAAAATTGCAATAAATTTTTCCCGTAATTCAGCAACTTCGCGTTCTTCTTTGAGTTCGGCAGTTTTTTGTTCAAGATTTTCCACAGCATCTAGATGGAAAGAAAGTAGATCTGCGAACAGCTTAAACATTTCTATAATCTTGGAGTTATTTACCTTAGCAGGTTTAGGATCCAGGGCGCATAAGGTTCCGAAAAAAGATTTGTCCTTCTTATATATAGGAATTGAAATATAACTCTGGAAGCCATATAGTGATGGAGTTGGATGATTACAGAAGGTGTCGTCTTCATCTACGTGGTCTATGACGACCGGTTTGTAACTCTGCCGTACCTCGTGGCAAAAAGTGGTTTCAATTTTTAATTCGTCACCTGCCTTTAATCCGAAAGAAAGTTCATCTTTAGTGCTACAGGCCAGCCATCGATCCTCGGTTACCCGGGCAATTACGGCAAACCCCATACCGGTTGTCTGGCATATTACGTCAAGAATAGATGGAACAATAGAAATGCGGTTTACCGCGTCGATATCAGCCTGAAATTCATGTGGCTTCTCAGTTATAGAACCCATAAAAATGGTAAGTATTTAGAATAGTTGATGCTAAAATAATAAATAAAAATTATATGCATAAGGTACTGTTGCTACAATGAATGAGTACATACAGTATTATTATTTTCTAGCACTGAATATTTTTAGTTAAAATTAAAGATTTACAATTTTCCATATGCCTGAATGTCTTTTCTATTTATTATCGCACCATAAATTACGATTATAGGATTTAACTGATAATTTCACAAACTAAGTATAGGTACTAAGTATTTTTATCTATATTTGTTTTGTAAATACTTAGATATGAAAAAAATTATAGTTGTTGGAAATGGTATGGTTGGATATAAATTTTGTGAAAAATTAATGGCCAGTCATAAGCGGGAGGAATTCGAGGTAACGGTCTTTGGGGAAGAACCACGTTCAGCATATGATAGGGTTCACCTAAGTGAATATTTTTCTAATGAGTCACCAGATGATCTTCTATTAGCTCCTTTGAGCTGGTACAGTGAAAATAATATAGAGTTACGTACATCAGAATTGATTAGTGAAATTAATCCCGGGCAGAAGCAGGTAGTTACGTATAAAAATCATGTATTTGATTACGACTATCTTGTTCTGGCAACGGGATCTTATCCTTTTGTTCCTCCCGTGGAGGGCTCAGATAAGCCTGGTGTTTTTGTTTATAGAACTATAGAAGACCTGGATGCTATGAAGGCCTATGCTTCAAAAATTAAGGAGCAGGGAAAAAATAAAGCAGCCGTACTCGGTGGTGGACTGTTAGGACTGGAAGCTGCAAATGCAGCTAAGGAACTTGGCTTAAAAACGGATGTCATAGAATTTGCTCCCCGGCTTATGCCACGGCAACTGGATAAATCTGCAAGTGAAATGCTAAAGGCAAAAATCCAGAGCATGGGTATAGGTGTACATCTGGAAAAAGCTACTATAGAAATTGTTGGAGAGGACGGAGTGGAACGGATGGATTTTTCTGATGGTACTTCCCTTCCAACAGATATGCTGATTATTTCTGCAGGAATTCGACCTCGTGATGAACTTGCTGTAAAAGCCGGAATTAAGACCGGAAATAAAGGAGGAATCTGGGTCGATAACAGAATGAGAACTTCAGAAGAAAACATTTATGCTATAGGGGAAGTTGCGCTGTATAATGCAGGAGTCTACGGCCTCGTGGCTCCCGGTTATGATATGGCCCAGGTAGCTGTTGAGCAGATTACCGGAGGCGACAAATTGATGGTAGATGTTATCGATATGTCTACGCAATTGAAACTTATAGGAACAGAGGTTGCCAGTTTTGGAGATCCTTTTATAGATAATGATGATGTCGCTACGATTGTTTATGAAAATAAACGTTCTGGTATTTACAAGCGAATTAATATAAGTAAAGAAGGCGATAAATTACTTGGAGGGATTCTTATAGGTGACTCTTCAGATTATAATAATCTGTTTCAGATTTTTATAAACGGCATGAAACTCCCAAAAAATCCTGAAGATTTAATTATCCCATCCAAAGATGGTAGTGGTGCTGTCGGCAGTGCTATGGATTTTCCCGATTCTGCACAAATTTGCTCTTGTGAAAGTGTTACCAAAGGTGCTATTTGTAAGTCTATAGAAAGTGGTGAGTGTAGCGATCTGGCCGATGTGATTAAGTCAAGCAAAGCTACCACAGGTTGCGGCGGTTGTAAGCCCATGGTGGTGGACCTGGTAAACGGCTCTCTAAAAGCAATGGGAAAAGAGGTAAAGGAAGTCCTTTGCGAACATTTTCAGTTTAGCAGGCAGGAGCTTTACGACCTTATCAAGATCAATAAAATCAAGGATTATAATGAGGCACTCAATCTCTTCGGAAAAGGGGACGGTTGTGAAATTTGTAAACCTGCTCTTTCTTCTATTTTTGCGAGCATTTATATGGAAACGGCCAACAGGCAGGTGACCATTCAGGATTCTAATGACAGGTTTCTGGCCAACATTCAGCGAAATGGAACGTACTCTGTAGTGCCACGGGTTCCCGGAGGAGAAATTACTCCCGAAAAACTGATGGTTTTGGGTGCTGTTGCAAAAAAATATGATTTATATTCTAAGATTACAGGAGGACAACGCATTGATCTTTTTGGAGCAGAGCTGCATCAACTACCGCACATCTGGAAAGAATTAATAGACGCAGGATTTGAAAGCGGACATGCATATGGTAAATCCCTTAGAACTGTAAAAAGTTGTGTTGGATCCAGCTGGTGCAGATATGGAATGCACGAAAGCGTGAGTTACGCCATAAGAATAGAAGAACGATACAAAGGATTACGATCTCCACACAAACTAAAAGGAGGCGTTTCCGGGTGCATTAGAGAATGTGCAGAAGCCCGGGGAAAAGATTTCGGAATTATTGCAGTAGAAAGCGGTTGGAATTTATACGTCTGCGGTAATGGCGGTGCAACTCCAAAACACGCTATCCTTTTAGCAGAGCAACTGGATGATGAAACCTGTATAAAATATCTGGACCGATTCCTTATGTACTACATTCGTACTGCGCCGCCACTTATGAGAACCGCTCCCTGGCTGGAAAAACTTGACGGCGGAATAGATTATCTTAAAGAAGTGGTTATTGAAGACTCTCTTGGTATAGCTGAAGAGCTCGAAAAGGAAATGCAGGAACTGGTAGATAACTATGCCTGTGAGTGGAAGGAAGCTATTGAAAATCCCGAAATGATGAAAAGGTTTAAACACTTCGTGAATTCAGAGGATTCCGATGACAACCTGGAGTTTGTACCTATGCGTGATCAAAAAATGCCAAAAGCCTGGTAGGCGATTAAATCTTAAGATATGATAGATAATTTAATTCAGAACTATAAAACCGTAAATGAAGCAGAAGTTAAAAACTGGTTTCATGCTGGAAAAACTTCAGACTTTCCTGAGGATGGCGGTGGATGTGTAAAATATGGTATGAAACAAATTGCCGTTTTCAATTTCTCCCGAAGATCCAAATGGTATGCATGTCAAAATCTTTGTCCGCACAAATTAGAGATGGTTTTATCCCGCGGAATGATTGGAGATGCAAAAGGCACCCCGAAAGTTGCCTGTCCATTGCACAAAAAAACATTTTCCCTGGAGGATGGATCTAACCTAAATGGTGATGAATTTAAAATTGCTGTATATCCTGTGAAAATTGAAGAGGAAAATGTTTATATTGGATTCTCAGATTAAAATTCCGGGAAACATATGAGCAAATTTGATGAGGCTATAGAGCGCATAGATAAAAAAAATTCCAAAGACCCACATACAGAAGTTTATGAGGGAAAAACATATCCCAAAGAACTTTTGTATTCTGAAAGAATGACAAAGCAACTCCTGGAGTTTGAACCGGGAGCTTCAGAGGAGCTTCAGATTGCGGCAAGAGCTCAACATATTTGTCGCTGGCAAACTCCGCGGGACGAGTATCCCATGACACGAATAGGATATCTAAACTGGCGGAATGATCTTAAAAAAAAGCACGCCTCAATTACTGGGGAAATTCTTGAAGAAGTAGGTTACAATCAGGATTTTATAGACAGGGTTTCTTTTTTGGTTCAGAAGAAAAAGATCAAGAAAGACGAAGAAAGTCAGACTCTGGAAGACGTTATCTGTCTTGTGTTTCTTGAGTATTATTTAGCTGATTTTGAAGCGAAACTTAAAGACGACAGTAAGGATGATAAGATGGTCGATATTATTAAAAAGACCTGGGCAAAAATGTCTACAAAAGGTCATGAGGAAGCTTTAAAGTTAGCACTTCCTGACGAAACCGCAGCTCTGGTAACAAGGGCTCTTTCTTAATTTACTTCCATGCCAGGTGAAGGATTTTCCCTAGATCAAAAAACTTTTAAAAAGTTAAGCAGACTTTATATTCTTGCCTTAAGTGCAATTGCTTTTTCAGTAATTGTAAGCCAAATTCTTATTCATAGATATCTTAATGACCAGGAAAATGATTCCACGGTCGTGAATATTGCGGGTCGGCAAAGGATGTTGAGTCAGAAACTGTCCAAAGAAACCCTTAAGCTTTTAGTTACAGATAAGCAGGACGGGAGAATAAACATAAAAGACAGTATTGAGGCTACTCTGGAGATATGGCAATTTTCCCATCGGGCATTGAGGGAGGGAAATGACAGTCTGGAACTTCCGGGAAATAATAGTGCGGAAATCACAGCAATGTTTAGGAAAGTAGATCCTTACTTTGTGCAAATCACTAATGCTTCTGAAGCTATTATACGGCAACTTGAAGAGAATCCGCAGACTTCTGTGGAAAAGATGCGTGATGAAATCGCTACAGTTGCAAAAAATGAAGCCGGATTTCTTCATGTGATGGATCAAATTGTAAATCAGTTTGAAGAAGAGGCCGGGGAAAAAGTTCGGAGACTGCAAAATCTGGAATGGCTCCTAATGGCCATTACGCTCATTATACTTTTAAGTGAACTACTTTTTATATTTCTTCCAGCTGCAAAGGGGGTGAGGGGAACCATTTACAAATTGCTTCAGGCGGAAAAGGATGCCAAAAAGATGGCAAAAGATGCCGATGAATTAAGTCGTGCCAAGGAAAAGTCTGTAAAGGAATTGCGGGTTCTAAACCAGGCAATGAACAGGACTTTACTTTTTGCGAGGTTAGATGTAGACGGGAATATTCTGGAAATGGGAGAAAAGTTCTCGAGACTTTTCAAATTAAGGAAATACGGAGAATACAATAAGTTTTCAGATTTACTTTCGGCTAAAGAAGAGGAGAGAAAGCATATAGAGCACCTGCTGGAAGAAAACTTCAGAAAAGAATGGCAGGGAGAGGTAAAAGCAACGACAGAAGACGGCAGAACGGTCTGGCTGGAAATGGCACTGATACCATTTAGTGCTACTGCCGATAATTGGGAAATTTTAGTGATCGCTTCAGATATTACCACGCGTAAGGAAGCACAGATAGAGATTGAAGATTTAAGGCAAAAGAGATTTCAGGAAAAAATAAATCAGCAGAAACTGGTTTCCAGTAAGATTATTGAAAACCAGGAAAATGAGCAAAATCGTATTGCCAAAGATATACATGACGGAATTGGGCAAATGCTTACCGGCTTAAATTTTAACCTTGAGAGTATTGATGTTAAACAAACAGAAAAGGCAGCTAAGAAGATTGAAAATTTAAAACAGTTGACTGGGGAAATTATAAAAGGAGTGCGAACAGCTACTTTTAACCTTATGCCTCCGGAATTATCAGATTACGGAATTGTTCCTGCGTTGACCAAACTTACACAGGAACTTTCCAGACTAACGGGAAAGAATATTATTCTGTACGATAAAACAGGTTTTAATCAGCGTCTGGATTCCCTGGCAGAAATAAATATTTACAGGATTACACAGGAAGCAATTAATAATGCCATAAAGTATGCAGATTCAACGCATATTATCGTTTCTGTTTCCCACAGCAATACTATTTTAAGTGTAACCATAGATGACAATGGAAAAGGCTTTGAAAAACAGGAAACTAAATCTGACAGAGCAGATTCCGGTGGTATGGGAATGACGTTTATGAAAGAGCGAATAAAGTATATCCAGGGGCGTCTTTTCGTTACTTCAGAAGTAGGTAAGGGCACAAAAATCACCTTGAACCTTCCATTATCGAAATAACTCCTCTTTACTATAAATTCATTAATTTAGACGTTTAAAAAAAAATCAAAAATGAGCAAAATACGTATAGTTCTCGCCGATGATCATGTTCTGGTAAGAGATGGAATAAAAGCCTTACTTGAAGACGAATCCGATATCGATATAGTAGATGAAGCTTCTGATGGGCTTAAAGCTTTAGAGGCTGTTAAATCATCTCAACCCGATGTTTTGGTTGTAGATATACGTATGCCAGGTCTAACAGGTATAGAGGTGGTAAAGAAGATAAGAGAAGAAAACTTACCGCTAAAAACTCTTGTTCTTTCTATGCACGATTCAGAAGAATATGTCTTGCAATCTGTACAGGTAGGTGCAGATGGTTACCTGTTAAAAGGAGCAAGTAAAGATGAATTTTTAAAAGCCCTGCACAGGGTAGCCGAAGGAGGTAAGTATTTTTCCGGGGATATTTCTTCGATCCTGGTTGATAATTTTTCAAATGGAAAAGCAGCTTCAACTCAAAAGTCTAACAAAACAGTTGAAGATCCTTTTAACCTTACAAAAAGAGAAACCCAGATACTCACCCTTGTGATGGATGGAAAAAGTAATAAGGAGATAGGAGAGGAGCTTAATATAAGTAAGAGAACTGCTGAGGTACACCGTTTTAACCTGATGAAAAAGTTAGATGTAAAAAATCTAATTGAACTTACGAATAAAGCCAGGGAATATGATCTTGTGTAGTAAAAAGAAGATGTCCAGACTAAGCAGATTTTACTTTCTTGGTAATTTTTAGAACCTTGTTTTAGAGAATTATAGAAAAATATGGAATAAATTACTGAGTACATATTTTTTCAAGAAATACGTATTTTTATAAGTATTAGATAAGTATAATTACTTAATTTAGCATTTATAAATCTTACGTCATGAAAAATTCAACTTCAACAAAAGCAACAAAATTCGATTTACGAAACATCAAAAGTGTACCAATTCGTACCTTTTGGATTACTTCACTGGCATTCTTTCTATGTTTCTTTGCATGGTTTGGGGTGGTTCCCTTTATGCCAGACGTGGTGAGGGATTTGGGAATGACTCCTGGACAAAAGTGGAATTCCGTAGTTCTTGCGGTAACGGGAACTGTGTTTGCCCGTTTATTAATAGGTAAACTTTGCGACAAGTATGGTCCAAGGCTTTGTTATACCTGGCTTCTGGTTCTGGGGGCAATTCCGGTTATCCTTACGGGATTTGTTCAAACACCTTTTCAGTTTCTTCTTTGTCGGTTATTAACAGGATTTATAGGAGCGTCTTTTGTAATTACACAGGTGCATACTTCATTGATGTTTTCCACAAACGTTGTGGGAACGGCCAATGCAACTTCTGCAGGCTGGGGAAATCTTGGTGGTGGAGCAAACAGACTGGGAATGCCAATTATAGCCGCTATTGTTATTGGCTTTGGTGCTGCTGAAACAGAAGCATGGAGATATTCTCTTATTGTTGCCGGAATTTTATGTTTTACCATGGGTGTGGTTTATTACTTCTTTACCCAGGATACCCCGGAAGGAAATTTCAAAGATCTTGCTGAAACCGGTGATGTTCCAAAAATCAAAAAAGACCAGGAAGGATTTCTTACAGCTATAAAAGATTACAGGGTCTGGATTCTATTTGTAGTATACGCAGCCTGTTTTGGGATAGAACTTACGGTTTATGGAACAATGGATGATTATTTGCAAAACACCTTTCAGCTTGAAAGAATTACCGCCGGTAACATCGTCCTTTCCTTTGCTTTAATGAACATTTTTGCACGTACCCTCGGAGGTTTTTTCGGGGACAGGTTTGGAAAATCGAGAGGATTAAAAGGAAGAGTGGTATTTTTGTCTTTTATAATGGTGGTCCAGGGGGTAATGCTGGCATCCTTTTCCAGTATTTCAACAATTTATCTTGCTTTCGGGTTTCTAATTTTATTTAGTCTTTCTGTACAAATGGCAGAGGGTGCTACGTTTTCTGTTGTACCTTTTATAAATAAAAAAGCAATTGGATCCATTTCGGGAATTGTTGGAGCAGGAGGGAATGTAGGTGCTTTCCTTGCTGCGATGTTGTTAAAATTTAAATCAGCTGCTTCAGAAAGGGCAGCAATTGCAGCTACTGAGGGACTCGGCGAAGAAGCAATACGATCTGCACAGGCTGCGGCTGCATCCCAGGCGGTTTCCGAAGGCTATCTGTTAATTGGGTTAATAGTGGTAACCACAGGAATTGTGGCACTCGGAATACGTTTTTCAGTAAAAGATGAAAAGATTGCACAGGAAGAACTTCAGGAATCTTATGGTAATACTGCACCTGCAAATGCTTAATTTTAAGCACTGAAAAATTTAAATAGTAAAAGCTTTTCTGAAGGAACAATTATTTGAAAAAGTAATGTCTTTAGAAGAGCTTAAATTGAAAAATATTCGGCACATGCTCGAAAAGGAAGTAAAAAGTACATGTTCATATTGCGGAGTAGGATGTGGTGTTGTTGTAAAAAAAGACGCACGAAACCGCATAGAAGTGGAGGGAGATAAAAATCACCCTGTGAACAAGGGTATGCTTTGTTCAAAAGGAATGAATCTGGACTATGTAGTTAACGATACTTCAGACAGAATTTTATATCCCGAAATGCGCTGGAGCAGGTCTCATCCCCGGGAACGGGTGAGCTGGGACGATGCTATGGAAAGGGCTGCAGGTGTTTTTAAATCCATTATACGAAAGCATGGGCCGGACAGCGTGGGGATTTACGTCTCCGGGCAGTGCCTTACTGAAGAATATTATATCGCCAACAAACTTACCAAAGGCTTCCTGGGAACAAACAATATTGATACAAATTCCCGGTTATGTATGAGTTCTGCCGTGGTGGGCTATAAAAAAACTTTCGGCGAAGATTCTGTTCCCGTAAGTTACGAAGATATTGAGTTGGCAGATTGTTTTCTTATAGCCGGAGCAAATCCCGCCTGGTGTCATCCTATCCTTTTCAGAAGACTGGAAAAGCATAAAGAGGAAAATCCGGATGTGAAAATTATCGTTGCAGATCCACGAAAGACAGATTCCGCAAATTTTGCAGACCTGCACCTTCAGCTAATTCCGGGTACAGATGTGATTCTATATCATGCAATAGGTCGGCAATTGATAAAAAGAGGGTACGTAGACAAAAACTTTGTCACTAAGCACACTGAGGGTTTTAAGGAATACAGGGACAAGGTGATGTCCTTATCTTTAAATCAGTCGGCGAAATTATGCGGAGTTCCGGCTGCTGACATTAAAAAAGCAGCCACTATTATTGGCCGTTCCAAAGGCTTTATAAGTATGTGGGCAATGGGCCTTAATCAAAGTGCAGTTGGTTCTGATAAAAATTTTTCTTTGCTGAACCTCAGTTTGGTGACCGGCCATGTAGGAAAGCCGGGTTCAGGTCCTTTTTCATTAACCGGGCAGCCAAATGCAATGGGAGGACGCGAAGTGGGAGGTATGGCGAACCTGCTGGCGGTGCATAAAGATCTCGCTAACGAAGAACACAGGAAAGAAGTGGCGCAATACTGGGGCGTGGAAGAAATTTCTGCTAAACCGGGATATACAGCTACAGAAATGTTTGATGCGCTGGAAGAAGGAAAGCTGAAGGCAGTTTGGATTATCTGTACCAATCCAGTGGTGAGTATGCCCAACGCGAGGCAGGCAGAGCGGGCGCTCAAAAATGCCAAATTTGTGGTCGTTCAGGATATTTCCCATAAATCTGATACTGTTTCTTATGCAGATCTGGTGCTTCCGGCGGCTGGATGGCTGGAAAAAGAAGGTACAATGACCAATTCAGAAAGAAGGATTTCTTATCTGAACAAAGAAATTCATCCTCCCGGAGAAGCAAGGCCAGATGTTGAAATTCTATGTGATTTTGCAAAAAAAATGGGCTTCCGCGGATTCAATTACAATAGTACCGAAGAGATTTACAAAGAATATGCTGCGATGACCAAAGGTACAAAGATCGATATCTCTTACCTTAATTATGACAGGCTCAAAAACGAAGGCACTTTTCAATGGCCCGTGCCGGAGTATCGTCATCCGGGAACTCCAAGACTGTTTGAAGACAAAAAGTTTTACACACCTTCAGAAAAGGCAATTTTCAATGTTCCGCAAAGTGTGGAGAATACTTCTGCGAAGCCAAATGAAGAATATCCGCTGATTCTCACCACTGGAAGAATCCGTGATCAATGGCATACGATGACCCGTACAGGAAAAGTTGCGAGGTTAAAAACACATTATCCAGATCCTATCCTGGAAATTAATCTCGTTGATGCGTATCTGAATCATATAAAAGATGGTGATGTTACCGAAATTAAAAGTCCGAACGGGACAGTGAGAGTCCGTGCAAAGGTTAGCGAAAATGTACGGGAAGGAGTTGTATTTCTTCCGATGCATTGGGGTAAAAAGCTAAAGAACGATCTTAATCGTGCTAACAATTTAACCCACACAAAAGTAGATCCTATTTCCAAAGAGCCAGATTTTAAATATACTGCGGTTTCCGTTTCCAGATTTAGAAAAACAAAGGAGAAAATACTGGTAATAGGAGCAGGGGCGGCCTCTTTCAGGTTTATTCAGAATTACAGGGAGCATAACGGGGAAGACGAATTGCACGTCTTTTCCAAAGAAGCACATCCTTTTTATAACCGCGTTTTACTTCCGGAGTATATTACTGAAGAACTTACCTGGGAGCAGCTTTTAAAAATTAAGGAGAAGGAACTGCAAAAGCTAAGAATAAGCCTCCACGCAGAAACTTATATAGTCAAAATTGATCCCAAAGAAAAGTTGGTGGTCGATAATAAGGGAATTTCGCATACTTTCGACAAACTGATCCTCGCCACCGGTAGCCGCGCGTTTACTCCAAAAGACGCACAACTGCAACTTCCCGGAAGGTTTACGATGCGGAGTAAAGAAGATGCCGATAGCTTTAAGGCTTATATGGAAGCAACAAAACTTCCGCCGGAGCAGCAACATGTCGTGATCGTTGGTGGCGGACTTTTAGGTCTGGAACTTGCCGCGGCTTTAAAACACAAAAATCTTAAAATAACTATTGTTCAGCGTTCTTCAAGATTAATGGAGCGGCAGCTGGATCTCACTTCCAGCAAACTGCTGGCACAGGATGTTACCGAGCGTGGTATTCAGATTTATTTCGATAATGAAGTAAGTACTGTTTTTGATGATGAAGATACCAGGGAGCTGAATGTTACTCTAAAAAGTGGTAAAATAATCACTGCACATTCCATCGTTTACGCAATTGGTACGCGGCCAAATATTGAAATCGCTAAGGAAAGCGGTATCGTTTGTGGCCGCGGTGTGAAAGTAAATCAACATATGCAGTCTTCCAATCCCGACATTTTTGCTTTGGGTGAGATTGCGGAATTTGAAAATAAATTATTCGGAATAACATCTGCGGCAGAGGAGCAGGCGGCTATTCTAGCCAATTTCATGGCCGGTGATATTAGTAGTACCTACAAAGGTTCAGTTTTAATGAATATCCTAAAATTCAATGATCTGGATGTTTGCAGCATTGGCGACATCAATATCCCTGAAAATGACGACAGTTATGAAGAAATCATTTTTACTGATGTCAGGAAGCGTTATTATAAGAAATGCATTGTAAAGGACGATCTTCTTATTGGTGCTGTTTTAATGGGAAATAAAGACGAATTTGCCGAATTTAAGAACCTTATAGAAAGCAAGATAGAATTATCAGATAAGCGGGACAAACTCCTGCGTGGTGCCGGTAAAGAGAAGCCTGTTTTAGGAAGGCTCGTGTGTTCCTGTAGCCAGGTAGGTGCCGGTAATCTTGAGGAAGCTGTAAGTAAAGGCTGTACCAACTTCGAAGAACTTTGTAAACAAACCGGGGCGGGTCTTGGCTGCGGAAGTTGTAAAACCGAAGTCCGTGAAATACTGAACACATCAAAAGAACTGGCATGAGAAAAAATCTTTTAAGAATAATTGTAAAGGGCGGCGTACTTTCACCTGCGGAATTAAAATCTATAGCAGAAACTGCTGAAGGTGCCGGACTTAAAACCATCTCTTTTGGTTCCCGGCAGGACATTTTACTTCCGGAAGCGACAGACGAGACAAACCTGGAGAAATTTGATAGCTTATCCATTGTAAAGCCGAATTCAGACACTATAGAGAACATCGTTTCATCATATGTTTCAACAAATATTTTTCCCACTACGCCTTGGCTCACCGGCGATCGTTACCTGTACATTCTGGAACAAATTAGATTTGATCCGTTATTAAAAATTAACATTACAGAGCCAAGGCAAAGACTGGTTCCGTTGTTTACAGGACATTTAAATTTTATCGCTTCAGAACATGAAGATTACTGGTATTTGTACATCAGGTTACCGGAATGGGAAAAAGTTGAAATGTATCCGGCATTAATTTACAGCTGGGATATTGGTAAAATCGGGCAGGCAGTGGAGAATATCCTTCAGGAGGAGCCGGAAACCATAGAAATGATTTTTGACCTGGTGAACGATGCTGTCGATACAGAAAACCGAACAGTAGACAAGCCACTGGAAGTGCCGTTCTATCCTTTTCCGTATTATGAAGGGATGAACCGCACGGGAACCGGAAAATACTGGCTGGGTTTATACTGGAGAAACAATAAATACGACCTGGAATTTCTGAAGGCGATGTGTGACCTTTGTGCCGAGTCGAAAATTGGAAGAATTTGCATCACACCCTGGAAATCCTTTATTGTAAAGGGAATTCCCGAAGAGACAAAACTACAATGGGAGAAGTTGTTGGGAAAATTCGGAATAAATGTGCGCCATTCTATGCTGGAACTCAACTGGCATTTGCCGGTAGCCAATGAGGAAGCATTAAGACTTAAAAAGTACCTCGTGGCTAATTTTGACCAGAACGATATTAGTACTTACGGGCTTACCTTTGGGATTGCCAATTATACAAGAAGGGTTTATTATTTCACTTCCATAGTGATCGAAAAGAACAAAACTCCGCAGGATTTATCCGATTTTGACATTCGGGATACGTTTAATTTACTTTATGCACGGGATTTTGACCCCAATACCCGCGAATATATAACGCATGTTCAGGATGTGGATAAAGTGGAATTGCCAAGCCTGCTCATGGAGTTGAGCCAGATGTATTTTGAGCAGCTGGGGAACAAAAAGGAAGAGGAAAAAGCAAAAGGACCGAGAAAAGATGTGATAGAAGCTGAGGTTTTTCAGTGTCAGGAGTGTTTTACGGTCTATGACAAAGCTTATGGCGATGAGACGCAGGGAATTCCAAAGGGAACAGCGTTTAAAGAGCTGGAAGATGACTATACCTGTCCGGTTTGTGAAGCTCCTAAAGCTGCTTTTAAAATGAAGGTATTTGTAAAGCAGGTAGATTAGGTTTTGACGGATTTTCGTCTTCCTGCAAGGTTTTTAAAACCTTGTAGGTATTAAAAAGAAAAGCAAATAATTAAAAAAATTAATCCTGAATCTACCAAAGATCGATAATTGACATTTTCCAGGCTTCCGTTAAAAAAACTCGCGTTCTTGATTCTTTATAGATATACTTCAGTTGCGGGAAGATTTGGTTTCATTACCAAGTTTTGGTATTTTTGAGCAAATACTTATTGCCATGGGAAAAAACACGTCAATTTCACTCGGAAGTTATTTTGAGGATTTTATAAAGGAGGAAGTCAGATCTGGCAGATATAGTTCAGTAAGTGAAGTAATACGTTCTGCTTTGCGATTATTAGAACATGAGGAGAAAAAAGAAAGAGAACTCATAAAAGCACTTGAAATTGGAGAGAAAAGTGGATTTGTTGAAAACTTTGACCCACAGCAACACTTAAAAGAGTTACATCGCCAACAAAATGCCTAAAAGTAAGTATCGCATAAGTCAGCAGGCGATTGATGATCTCGATAAAATCTGGACTTATACTTTTAAAAAAGTGGTCAAAAGGACAAGCGGATAGTTATTTCCAATTGGTAATAGAAGAAATAGAGTTCATTGCTGATAATTTTCTTGCTGGAAAATCAGCAGAACAGACACGAGAAAACTATCGTGTAACTAAAATAAAATCACACCTGATTTTTTACAGAAAAGTAGAAAATGACGTTGTGGAAATCGTTAGGATTTTGCACCAACGAATGGACATTAAAAAGCAACTGAAGTAAGAAAATAGAAATCTGCTGATGGTCGATAATTGGCATTTTCACGATCTCATTTAAAAACTGTATTTCTGAAGACTGAAGACACTTTTTCAGAATTCAGCTGAAGGAAATTCCAATAAAAAGTCACTGCTCAAAAATGGCAATTTTCAGCCTCCAATAGAGATCATGCTTCTGTTTTTGTTATGCTTTTCCGGGTCGTTTAGCTTCTCAAAATCATCCATTCCTGCACGAACCTTCTTTTTCTCACCCAGAGACTTCAGAATAAGTTCTTTTACGTCCCGTCCTTCTCTTAAAGCTGTAAGAAGATCTAATTCGTGATTTGAAAACAGGCAATTTTTGATCTTTCCGTTGGCGGTAAGCCGAATCCTGTTACACCCGGAACAAAAAGGATTGGTCACAGAACTAATAATTCCGAATTTGCCTTCAAAACCTTCAATTTGGTAGTTTCTTGAAGTGAAATGCTGCTCATCTTCCAATTTATGAAGGTATTTGTCACCAAAAAAGTCCGTTACCTCTTCCAAAATTTCCTTTTCGGTGACTAACTTGGATTTGTTCCAGCGATTACCGTCAAAAGGCATAAATTCAATAAAACGGACCGTAATTGGGGAATTCCTGGTGAGCATCACAAAATCCACAATTTCGTCCTTATTGAAATCCTGCATTAAAACAGCATTAATTTTTACATTAAAACCTTCGTTTATCAATAACTGGATGTTTTGGTAAGCCTTTTTAAACTGATCGCGACGCGTGATCATCTTAAATTTATCAGTTTCGAGCGTGTCAAGGCTCACATTAATATCTGTTAGTCCGTATTGATGAAAAGTTTCAATAAACCTATCTGCAAGTATGGCGTTTGTGGTGATGGAAAGCCGGACAGGAAGCGTAGCCAGTTTCTTTACAATATCGGCAAAATCTTTACGCACCAGAGGCTCTCCGCCGGTAAGCCTGATTTTGTCCACACCCTGTGAAACAAAGATTTTGGCCATCTTCAGGATTTCATCTGCATTCATCAGTTCCTTTTTTGGACTTAAAGGAATGCCGGCCGCTGGCATGCAATAGTCACATCTAAGATTGCATTTTTCTATCAGGGAAATCCGGAGATAATTGTGCTTCCGACCAAAAGAATCATTAAGCACATTGGTTGTTTTAATCATTTAGTATGGATTTTGCTTCCGCAGAATTTATATTTTAAGATGATTATTTCAGAGGGTCAAAAGAAAGAGTCCTTACTGCGCCCGGCCTGACATATTAAAATTTCAGCTTTATCAGGTTATCCAACAAACAGAGTTTTCTTCCGAAGAAAAAATTATGCAGAAAGAGGTTCAATGTCCAGATTTTGATAAATAAAATCATCCTCCACAAGGGCAGACAATTGACTGTTGCCCACTTCCACAACCTCTCCAATCACTATAATTGCAGGTGAAGAAAGATTTTGTTCGGCGACCTTTTTTTCAATAGTTGAAATTTTTCCTATGGCGCGACGTTCATTTTCTTTTGTCCCATTCTGAATAATTGCAACAGGAATTTCAGCTTTTCCGTGCTTTTTAAAGATGGAAACAATTTCTGAAAGTTTGCTCATCCCCATCAGGATCACAACAGTGGCTTTGGATTGTGCTGAAAGTTCTACGTCTTCAGACAAATTGTGATTTGTAGTAGTTCCCGTTAAAACCCAAAAACTCTGAGCAACTTTCCTGTGCGTAACCGGAATTCCGTTGCTCGCAGGAACCGAAAGCGCCGAAGATATCCCCGGAACAACTTCAGAAGGTATTCCTGCTTCAGAAAGATGGTTCATTTCCTCACGGCCACGTCCAAATACAAACGGATCTCCGCCTTTTAGCCGCACTACATGTCCGTATCTCAAGGCATAAGCGACCAGTAAATCGTTGATCTGGTCCTGCATATAAGAGTGGCAACCTTTTCTTTTTCCGACGAAAAGTTTAACGGCATTTGGTGCGTACTTTAAAATTTCTTCGTTTACCAAAGCATCGTAAAGTACAGCGTCGGCATTTTGCAGTGCCTTAACCGCTTTTAGAGTTAACAAATCGGGATCGCCGGGTCCGGCGCCAACTAAAGTAACTTTGGGGTTGATATCTTTTAAGGTTTCCATGGTTTCAACTGATTATTTATAACGCCCGGAGCTTCATTCTTCTTTCCGCCGGGGTTATTTTCGTTTTACAAATATACAATGAAAATACGTAGTATAGAAATAAAAATACGTATTTATACGTAAATTTAAAATTTCATTCTTATTTTTGAAGTCAACCAATACTTCTCATTATGAAAAACCACTACTACACTTTTTTGATCTTTTTCATTTTTACAGCTTCGGCTTTTTCACAGACTTTTACGTTGGATGCAGACATCAGGCCAAGATTTGAATACCGCCATGGATTTGGAAATCTTTTTCCCGATAATACAGATCCTGCTGCTTTTGTTACGCAGCGTTCCCGGTTGAACTTTGGATATGCAGCAGACAGGCTGCAGGTTATGGTGAGTGTTCAGGATGTGAGTACCTGGGGCGATACGCGGCAGATTTTGATTAACGATGGCAACGATTCTTTTTCCCTGTTCCAGGCTTGGGCAAGGATGCAGCTGAGTGATAACTGGGCTGCGAAAGTCGGCCGGCAGGTAATTTCTTATGATGACCAGCGGATTTTTGGCGGACTTGACTGGGCAATGCAGGGACGATTTCACGATGCGGCACTTCTTCAGTATAATAAAGGAAGCTTCGCTATGGATATGGGATTTGCTTATGGGCAGGAAGAACAGCGGCTGTTTGGCTCGCCTTATATGATTTCCGGCTTTTTTACTTATAAAACAATGCAGTATGCCCATCTGAAAAAAACGTGGACCAATAGTGCGGTGAGCCTTTTATTTCTGAATAATGGCTTCCAGAAATTTACCGGCCCAGACGGCAATGTTGCAGATGGCGTTTATAACAGGCAAACTGCCGGATCCTACTTCCAATTTCCGCTGTCTTCGCTAAAATTCTCAGGAAGTGCGTATTATCAGTTTGGGCAGGCGACTCCGTCTCAGGACCTGAGCGCTTACCAGGTTTCACTGGAAGGAATTTACAAACCCGGAAGCACGCTTTTTGGACTGGGAGCCGAATTTCTTAGCGGTACAGACCAGGGAAGTACAGGAGATAATAATTCATTTTTTCCGTTGTATGGGACCAACCATAAATTCAACGGATTTATGGATTACTTCTACGTAGGTAACCACGCCAATAATGTCGGGTTAAACGACTTTTATGCAAAAACTGTTTTTAAGACAGGAGCAACGTCTTCTTTACTTCTAAAAGCGCACTATTTTAGCTCGAATGCTGATTTAGCAGGAGATGCAGACAACTACCTGGGAACTGAAATTGATGTGGTTTTTACCCGACCCGTGGTAAAAAACGTGGTTCTTAATCTCGGATATTCCCATATGTTCGCTTCAGAAAGTATGAGCCTGATAAAGGGAGGAACCACTAATGAAAACACCAATAACTGGGGATGGGCACAGTTAATCATTAATCCGCGTATTTTTCAGTTTCAGTTTAATGCCGAAGATTAGGGTGGAGATAGTTTGTGGTTGAAATTGCAGGTATGACTTAAGTAAAAAGATTTGCGTGGATAGCTTATTTAATGCATTTACTTTAGATTAGTAGAATATGCGGGATACTGCATTTATTTGTATGTTGCCCTTAAATGCGGAAAAAAGTTATCATTTTGGTAACTTTATTGTATATTAGCGACAAACTATTTAACGTGAAAATATTTTCGAGGGATACAATAAGGGATTTTTGGGAAAAGCACGGCGATTGCGAACTTCAGCTAAAAACCTGGTATCGTGAAACCGAAAAATCCAATTGGTCATCTATTAACGAACTTAAGAATGAATATCCAAGCGCAAGTATTTTAAAAGATAACCGGATTGTTTTCAACATCAAAGGAAATGATTACCGGCTGATTGTCAAATTTAATTTTGAATATCAACTTGCCTGGATAAGGTTTATTGGGACGCACCCTGAATATGATAAGATTAACGCAAACGAAATTTAAGATGAAAATAAAACCAATTAGAAACGAAGCGGATTACCGAAAAGCACTTGAGCGTTTGGAAGTTATTTTTGATGCAAAAAGAGGAACTGATGAAGGCGACGAACTGGAAATTTTAGCAATCGTTATTGACAATTATGAAAATGAGAATTTCCCGATTGGAATGCCCGACCCAATTTCGGCAATCAATTTTAGAATGGAGCAAATGGGCTTAAAGCAAAAAGATTTGGTCGAGATGATTGGCTTTAAAAGCCGTGTCAGCGAAATAATGAACAAAAAGCGCAAACTGACTTTGGAAATGATTAGAAAACTGAACGCCAAATTGCATATCCCAACCGAGGTTTTGATCCAGGATTATTGAGCAACATTACGGAACGCACAAAGGGCAACCAAAGAACTGAGATAAAAAATAATGCTTCAACCGGTTTTAAATCGGAAAATCACGCCCGCCCGCGCACAGTTTTTATATAAAAGGTTGGCGGTCATTAAAAAACAAAATGAGAATATAAATCAAAATTGATGGAGTTATGAAAAAAACATTTAAACCGAACGGATACAATTCTGTCTCACCGTATTTCGTTGTGGACGGAGCACAAAAGCTGATTGACCTGTTAGTCAAAATCTTTGATGCGGAGAAATTGAGGGAATATGATATGCCAGACGGAACAATAATGCACGCTGAAATTAAAATTGACGATTCTGTGCTAATGTTTGGAAATTCAT
The DNA here is from genome assembly GCF_031846515.1 of Autumnicola lenta. NCBI lineage: Bacteria > Pseudomonadati > Bacteroidota > Flavobacteriia > Flavobacteriales > Flavobacteriaceae > Autumnicola > Autumnicola lenta. The sequence continues at coordinate 5,928 of NZ_JAVRHO010000018.1, read as the reverse complement.
CGGACAAGTTTCCACCGAATAAATTATTGACTCATATCTATGTTCCGAATGTTGATAATGTATTCCAAAAGGCGATTGATTTGGGCTGTGAACCTCTTGAAAAACCAAAGGAAAGGGAAGGCGACCCAGACCGAAGAGGAAGTTTTAGGGACTTTGCAGGAAACGTGTGGTCGATTGGAACTCAATTAGCCGAATAAAAATAACGAACCGCCAACAATGGTATAACAAATAGGCGAAATAGTAATAAATTCAAGGCTTTTGGCTCGTGTCAAACTTTCTGCTTAACCGCATGTTTCCTGCTTCGAAATCGCTACTTTTCATATACTAACTGTTGCAGCAATTTATAAGAAAAAAAGAAAACGGATTTTCTTAAAAAATGTTTAAGCCGACAAACCCCAGTACCTGCTCTGACCTCTTGGAAACCTCAATCGTTAAACCACTTTTTATACGAAACTAAAAGAACCGGGATTTAATTTTTATTATTTTTGAGCTCATCAGTCGTGCTTTCTAAAACATGAAAAAAAGATATTGGATTCTTCTCATAATAATGATTGGCCTCATTATTACTTACTTCACCGGGCCTAAGATTCCGACACCTGTATATTCTGAAGAACTTCCTGAGCTTCCGGATGATTTAAGAACACTCGACAGCCTGATAATTGCCACAGAAGCCAAAAAGCCTGTTCGGGAAGACAACCAGGCGAGAATATTATGGGCAAATGGAAGTCCGGATGTAAACGAATATAGTATCGTTTATCTGCACGGATTCGCCGGAAGTTACCGGGATGGTTATCCCGTAAATGTTCAGGTGGCTGATACTTTGGGAGCAAACATCTATTTATCCCGCTGGGCCGGCCACGGATTAAAACCTGAAGAGGCTTTAGAAACATTTTCTCCGGAAGCTGCCTGGGCATCGGCTAAAGAGGCTCTGGTAATAGGTCAAAAAATTGGAAAAAAGATAATCATCATTAGTACTTCTACGGGAGGGACATTAGCCTTAAAACTGGCCGCCACATATCCAAATTCTGTTCATGCTCTCATTAATATTTCCCCGAATATTGAGGATGATGTTAATGGAACTTTGTTGCTAAGCACACGCTGGGGTTACGAACTGGCAAACCTGGTATCTTTTGGGGAACACAGGGAAATTGAGCTGGAATCTAAGGCAGCTACACAATATTTTGATACAATATATCCTTCAAAAGCCCTGGTGGATTTACAGGTTTTGCTGGAAACCACCATGAAAAAGGAAACTTTTAAAAACGTGCACTGCCCGGTGTTGACACTTTACTACTATGAAAACTTCCTCGAGGAAGATGAACATGTGGAAGTCGAAGTTTTTCCTGCTGTTCACAGCATGATTTCTACTCCAGAGGATCAGAAAGAACTCGTTCAACTGGAAACTCCAAAGACGCATTTCATGGGAAGCAATTTGAAATCAAGAAACACAGATGCTGTCCTGAAAGCAATAGTAAATTTTCTACAGGAAACACTGGATGTATTTTTACAACCTGAACCTGAAGTTTGGGAGGATTAGCATTAGATTGAGAATAGGTGTTTAGAAAGTTCAGAAATTCAAATTTAGAAAACAGGGTTTTTCCCACCTGTAGCAATTGAGGTAAGATTTCGTAAACTTAATTTTGAGCTGAGTATCATTTAAGAATAGACTATGAGAATATTGTTAGTTTTAATTTCAGTTATATTATTCAGTTCATGTTATTCACAAGACACTATTAAAAAAACGAACCCCGTCTTATTTGGTGAAATCATTTTAGGCTATGGTGGAAGTTTTGGCGAATTTGGTGGTTTTGCGTATGGTGGGAGTGGGAATATTCAGTATGAAAAACATTTCTTTACTATAAGACATATTGAAAATCCACAATTTCAGTATGGAGCTGTTGCCATTGGGTTAATTGGTATTCCAATAGTCAAATCAAAATTTAAGAATACTGAACTTGCACTGCTGTATGGTAGGCGCTACGTTAAAAACGGTCGATCATTAAGCTTTTCAGGCGGAATATCTAAAAATGAATTCGAGGCAAAATTCAGGGATGAAAATGATCAGTCACTTAAAGTAGTAGCTGATCATTATGGGTTTGCATATGAGCTGAATGTCAAGTGGTTTAAAGCGAAAAAAAAACCATACCGCATATATGCCATTATACCCGTAACAAAGCCTACAAGTTTCGGAAGAAGTTTCGGATTTAAATTAACAGGAAATATTTCAGAACACAGTTACTTGGGAGTTGCCATGACCTATGGCTTTGGATGGCATAAAGAATATTGATTCATTTATTTTTAAAAAGCATTCATTATAAAAATTTCTCATTCGGTTTGATGGAAATCCAAAGCTTTTTAAGCCGAAAATTGCTATTTTCGGGCGTTCATTAAACTGCGGAAACTAATAACACTTGTAACTTCTTTTCCGCAGCCTCTTTATGATTGTTGTTTTTGGCATGTATTTAAAAATAAATGAGCGAGAGTTAAGCAGGATGAGATATTTTTTTGTGAGATGGACAGGTATTTGTATAAACCTGATTTTTGGATATGTGCGATAGTTTCCTATGGGTGAAAGTTTTTTTACAACCTCTAAAAAGAGGATTGAGACTATAGATGTATTAAGAGGATTTGCATTGGCAGGCATCTTGTACGCCCATATGATCATCTGGTATACCGGTGCTGCATTGCCGGCAGAGGTTTATTCAAAATACGATAGTACACCAGATGGAATAGCTATGGGGATCTTTGGTGCCCTGGTATTCGGAAAATTTTTCTCCGTTTTTTCCTTCTTGTTTGGGCTGAGTTTTTACCTGCATTTTCGCAAAAATAACTCAAATATCCGTTTTTTTACGATTTACAGCTGGCGCTTATTTCTGCTGTTTTTTATTGGGGTTGTTCATCATATCTTGTGGCGCGGTGATATTCTGGCGATCTATGCAGTACTGGGAATGGTACTATTATTTTTTCGAAATCTTTCGCCTAAGCTGCTTCTAATTTTTTCTTTGCTGCTCATTATTAACCTTCCCACACATATTTTTGACGCTTTTAATACAGAAAATCCAGATGCTGAAGTCAGTTTACCTATGGAAGAGGAGGCAGGGAGATATTATGCTCTCGTTCAAAATGAAGATTTTTTCTCTGTTCTTAAAAGCAATTGGAATTCCTGGCCTGCAAAAATTAAGTATCAGCTGGAAAGCGGAAGGCTTCTAATGACCTTTGGATATTTTATGTTAGGTTTTTATGCCGGCTGTACAAGACTGTTTTCTGCTATAGAACAGAACGTTTCGAAATTTATGACTTGGAATAAATCTTCGGAAAAAGCTGTTCTTTTCCTGCTGTTTACGGGATTGCTGATGTATATTTTTAACCTGGTCACTATTCCGGGCATTACGGTTGTACCGGAATTAAAATGGCTGGCAAGTTTTCTGTTTAGTATCTATAATGCCTGTCTCACGATATTTTATATCACAGGAATTACGCTCCTATTGAGGAGCAACTATTTTTATGGGCTACTAAAACCCTTAGGAGCAATGGGCAGGATGGCTTTAACAAATTATTTGATGCAAACAGTGTTTGGTTTGCTACTTTTTTATCAGTTTGGATTAGGATTGTTCGATACTACATCGCCCGCCATAAATGTGGTTTTCGCAGTGTTTATCTTTTTTTTACAGCTGAAATTCAGTGAATATTGGTTAAAATATTTTAAGCAGGGCCCGGTGGAGTGGTTGTGGAAAGGACTTACTTATTTCAGGTTTTCTTCTATAAGAAAAAAGCATTCCGGCAGTTGAGGATCTTCAGAATGAAAAATATTTAAGCTGAAAACCTTCAGCAGTAAAATCCTTACTTATATTGCGAAAATTGTTATTTTGGAGCACCGGCTATAGTACAATCTGAATAAGAGTTACTTATATTGAATTTTCACAACACCTCATATACTTACAATGGCTAATTTTTTCCGTTCAGAAAAAAAGATTGTTTAGCTTAAAGATTCTCCGGTAAAATAATCTAAGAAAAACAAACGCAATAGTTGAGACTGGAATAGTAAAAAGGAGTCTTGCTGAATCCAGGAAATTGGTAAGGAAGTAAGAGATAAAAAGTAAGTTTTGCCTTTCAATTTTTTATTTTTTAACATATATTAGCCGCATTGGCTGAAAAGAATATGGAACTCAGCAACCGAAGGACTACCCGAAATTTAATTTCTATGGAAGTTGTTGCAGGCTTAGCTTCTAATTTATAGGAGAAGAGATTTTTCCATATAAGGTTGCCAGGTAACCAGAATATACTTCTCTTTACCATTTTCAAGACGGGATAAGAAGCCATATTCATAAACGAAAAGATAAACATCGCCGCTGCTGTTTTTCCAGTAATGAGAAAAGAAATTTGGATTGAAGCCCTGGCTCAATAATACCTGAGATATGACAGTAGCTTTACCTGCTTTATTAAATTTTTTGAGGATCTTACGGTTAAGCTTTAACTGCCGGTCTACTTTTAAATAAAAGCTTCCCGTATCATCGCGCGATTTGTTGTAATGAAACGCACTTTTACAATAGGCATCACAAAATTTTTTGTCACTCCTTCCTTCGAGCTCTTTATTGCAGGACAGGCAAAATTGATAAGGCTTCATGATTTTTAGATGTATAGACGTTTTATTAGACGTATAATATACGTCTAATCTACAGATATGGAACACGGGGTTATTACTTTTATAAGTATTAATGAAGACCTGGATCCATGGATAAGAAATTTATCACCCTTAAACATTTGCTTATCGATAGGCAGAAGTGCATTGGATTACAGTTTTATGCAGACAAAGTTATAGAAGCGTTGGCGGGAAACCTGCCGGGTGTGCAGTGGAGCGAAGACTTTAGGATGGTTTACGTTAAAAACACCACTGGCAACCTGGATCTTATCTACAAACAATTTAAAGGTGTAGCCTGGGTTAATTCCAACTACTTTTTTCCAAAGAGTGATTTTGGAAGAGAAAACGATTCTTTTGATGTAGAATGGTTTAGGAAAAGGGAGATATCTGAAGGTTTAAAAGCCTGTCCCGAAAATTATCTCGCTAAACTGGAACTTAAACGTTATGCGAACAATACAGTAAGAACCTATGTATCCTGTTTTGAAGCTTTTATGAATTATTTTGGAGAGCGGGAGCTGTCTGATCTTGATGAAAATGATGTGAGACTTTATTTGCAGAAGCTCATAGCAGACAATAAATCCCATTCCTATATTAATCAGGCCATTAACGCTATAAAGTTTTATTACGAAGTGGTCATGGGAATGCCTAATAGGTTTTATGCCATAGAAAGGCCCAGGAGAGAAGAAAAGTTGCCTGAAGTACTGGTCAAAGAAGATGTGCTTTCTATTATAAATAAGACCCGGAATATCAAACACCGTTGTATTGTAAGTTTACTATACTCTGCCGGCCTTAGGAGGAATGAAGTATTGTGTCTTAAATTGAATGATATTGATGGCAAAAGAATGCTTATTAAAGTGAGATCTGGAAAAGGCAATAGGGACAGATATACTATTCTTTCTGAAAAACTTCTTAAAGATCTAAGAACTTACTATTTAGAATGGAGGCCAAAGAATTTTCTATTTGAAAGCCCTACCGGAGACCATTATTCGGCTGAGAGTATAGCAAAAATTGTAAGGGAAGCAGCCAGGAGGGCGGGAATAAGAAAACGGGTAACACCGCATATGTTACGACACTCCTTCGCCACGCATTTGCTGGAGAGTGGCACAGATTTAAGGTATATCCAGGTGCTTTTGGGACATAAAAGCACAAAGACAACAGAAATCTATACCCATGTGGCCACAAATATTTTTTTTACAATAAAAAACCCTTTAGATTAGTAAAGACAAAGTAGATATAAAGGTACCAGTGCATTTTACTACAAGAATAAAATGCACTAGTGCATTTATTGA